>JAIKYL010000115.1 GCA_024683255.1 Bacteroidales bacterium
CCCCAGCGATGTGACCAACCTGAAACTCGTCATCCAGGCCTCCGACCCTCAGGGCAACGGTATCACCCGCGCCTACAGCAAGGCTGCTGCCTTCGCTGACCCGTACACTCCCGTGGCCACGGCCATCGACATCAAGAGTGCCTACGACAGCAAGTGCGGCGCTCCTTCCGCCGGCAGCCCCAAGGTCTTCTTCAAGTACTTCTACGTGAACACCGCCACCGGCGAGAAGTCCGGAGATGTGCTTGCCCAGGCTAAGCTGACCTCCGAGTAAGGAAGTCTCTTCTGCCATTCGTAAGAATCCCGATTGGTTCTCCAGCCGGGATTCTTTTATTATGCAGCCCAGGAAACTCGTCAAAAATGCCTATCTTTGTACTCAAGATTGGCTCCGGCCACTCTTATTTATTGAACCGCGGCGTCTCGAAGTGATTTTGAGGCGCCGTTTTCCGTTCAATCATTTTCGTCCCAACTCATCCGTTTTCAAAATTATTGGGACATTTGTGGGACAAGAATCCTATATGCAAAAATCCAACCCACTGAATATCAATAGGTTGGATTTCCAATCAGTGCCCCGGGCGGGAATCGAACCCGCACGGCCGTTTCGGGCCAAGGGATTTTCGTACCACTATGGCTTTCGCCACCATTTCTGTTTGTGGTCTGGACTATTCCTTCACCGTGGAGCAAGGCTCTTTAGGTGTGTCGTGTCTAGTCTCTGCACCTTCCTCCTTCCGGAGGCTTGGCTCAAGATTGCCATCGGCCTTACCCGCTATGGTTTCCTTGAATTTACGACATTCTACATCTCTCTTTTCAGAGAGTGCACTCAAATTATGTCTAAGTCCCTCGTGTCTACCATTCCACCACCAAGGCTGTTGGTTGGGACTGCAAAGATACGGAAAAAAACTAATGGAGCAAAACGCCGAAGCCCTCGCGGCGAACCGGCGGAGCCGGATCCAGGGACGGGGCCGATATGGGAGCCCTGGTCACCTTGCCGGTGGAGAGCGCCAGGACGCGGGAAAGCATGCTTTCCGAAGGGTCTCCCAGGGCATGACCGTCCATGGGGTTATCCGTTGCCTCGAAGTCTGCAGGAATGCCGCTGGGCATACTCAAGGTAACTCCGTTCTTATCTGAATAGCGGGAAGCTATCACATAAAGACCCCAACCGGCCAGTTTTTCCTTCCCCTCCTCTGTATCAACCTCTATATTGTCCTGCTTACCCAGGGCTGTGAAGAAATCTTCGGCCTGGATGAGGTAGCCTCCGCAGAACTTTCCGTACGTGGTTTTTCCCACCAGCACCACGTCCATATAGGGTTTAAGACCGCAGATAAGCGCCTCGGAGGCCGATGCGGTGCCGCTGGAGGCAATGACCCAGAGTTTC
This sequence comes from Bacteroidales bacterium, assembly GCA_024683255.1. The sequence goes on from JAIKYL010000115.1 coordinate 1,373, forward strand.
CTGATTCCCGGATTAACCTGCACCGGATGCACCTTGTAGGTTCCGGAACCGGATGAAACTTTAATCTCATATTCTTCGGCAAAGCAGGTTTCCAGATCGTCCTTGAAAGCTTCCGCAAGTGTTTTATTATAGATTTCCTGATTAAAGACACTGCCGGCCTTTACTTCCTCTACAGGTGCCAGCATGGATCCCAGCACAGCGCTGGTTAGCGTATATCCGCCGCCATTGTAACGCAGATCCAGTACAAGCTCTTCAACCCCGTCTTCCTTGAACTTGCGAAAAGCGGTTTCCAGATCCCGGCAGGCGTCCATGGTAAAGCTGGTGAAATGCAGATAACCCATCTTCTTTCCCTCCACATCCAGGGTGAGGACGGTCTGTACCGGGTCTTCATACATCTGGACGGCAGTAAGGGAAACCGAGCGGCCATCGGACAAGCCAAAGCGTACCGAGCCTCCACCGTAGAATTTCTCGTTAACAGTCTCCGAATAATTGTCCGGAGTCATCACTTTCCCATCTACACTCATAATCACGTCTCCCCGCTTCAGATTGGCTTTGGAGGCCGGAGAATTGGCATAAGTATAGGTGACAACGGCGCAGATTTCCTTATGGGAATCATCCACGTAATACAGCTTGAAATCAAAGCCAAAACTCTTGGTATTGCCCGTCACGGTGCCCAGGAATGCGCTGCAGTCCTCGTACAGTGTAGTCCATTTATCCACCTCGTTTCCGGATGAATCCTTGTAACGTAAGGACTTTACCTTCTCTACAGGATCTATCCCATAGCTCCAGGAAGACAAGCCGTCCGAAACCTCCGACTCCCAGAGGTAATAGGTTCTCATGACATTGAAGGCGAAGAGGTTGCCGTAAAAACGAACATTCTGCTCTTTCTCCGGCTCTAAGGGATCTTCCGTACATCCCACGGGAATCACCAGCACTGCAAGCAGCAGGTATGTAAAGAATCTTTTCATCAAAAATACTTTTTTTCGTCCCGGTACAAGGCCAGGAAAATAAACAAAAGCACGGTAAAGGCCCAAAGTGAAGACCCGCCGTAACTGAGGAAGGGCAGCGGAATGCCGATAACCGGCATCAAGCCCACGGTCATGCCCACATTGATGAACAGGTGCATGAAGATGCACGCCGCCACGCAGTAGCCGTAAATGCGCGTGAACTTGCCCCGGCAGCTTTCGGCATCCAGCACAAGGCGCACAATCAGGAACACATACAGCAAAATTACTACCAAACAGCCCACAAAACCCCATTCTTCTCCAACGGTACAGAAAATAAAGTCCGTGGACTGCTCCGGAACAAAGCCGAAAGTGGTCTGGGTCCCCTGCAGGAAACCCTTCCCCAAGAGGCCGCCGGAGCCGATGGCAATCTTGGACTGATTCACGTTATAGCCCACGCCGGAGAGATCCTCCTTCAAACCCAGCAGCACCTCGATACGGCCCCGCTGGTGCGGCTGCAACACGTTCTGGAAAATATAATCGGCCGAAAAGACGAACAGCACTCCCGCAAGGAAAACCAGCAGCGTGAGCGCCAGGAACTTATCCCGTTTTTCGTATGCATAAAGCGCCAGGACAGGAAGGGCCAGAAGACTAATCACCAGCAGAATATAGATGGGCTTGACCTTGAGGAGGAAGCTCCAAAAGTAGTGCTGCGTTTCACCGGGTTCCGGCACCCAGGTTACATCGGCCATCCAGTTCATGTGCCCCTGTACGGCATTGCAAACCCATTCCCAGGCGCCCGGCAGCAGCGCCATCAAAGCAACAAAAGCTCCGCCTATTGCCATCCTCCGCCAGAAATTACCGGCATAGGCGTTGCACAGCACCAGAACGCCTATGAGAAGGATTACGGACCAATAGGCCCCCAGCACCAGCGTAGAGATAAACAGCACTATAATCAGGCCGATAAGCCCCAACCACCAGCCCGAAAGACCTTCCCGGTACAGCACAAAGATGAATCCGGCATAGACCAGGGCCGATCCCGTCTCGCTCTCCGCCACAATCACCAGCATGGGGACGGCAATGATGAGAGCCGCCAGCACAAAGTCCTTGAAACGGGACATCTTGAAGCTCTGCCGGCTAAGATAGAACGCCAGCAGAAGTGAGGTGGTTATCTTGGATATCTCGGCCGGCTGGAATTTCACCGGTCCCAGCTCAAACCACGAATGGGAGCCTTTCACGTCCTTGGAGACAAATATCACCAGCACCAGCAAGGCCAGCACCCCCAGATACAGCGGAATGGGGAACGCCTCCCAGAGTTTGGGCGGAATCACATACAGGATAAGCGCTGCCAGGCCGAAGGCCGTAAGCATCCAGACGAACTGTTTGCCGCTCCGGGCGCCCCAGGCAAAGATGGAGGAAGGATTGGTGGAATGAATTGACGCATAAATGCTTATCCAGCCGATGAACACCAGCAGGAGGTACGCTCCCACCAGCGCCCAGTCTATGGACTGCCGCAAACGACGCTCCGGTATTACCACTTCCCTTAACATCTAATCCGTCTTTACGCGGGACATCAGGTCCCGGGACTTCATTTGCTCTTCCAGGGCCTTACGCTTCACCTCTCCCTTGAGGTATTTCTCCACCATGAGCGAAGCGATGGGCGCTGCGTAGGTGGCGCCAAAGCCGCCGTTTTCCACATAGGCGGCAATGGCAATCTTGGGATTGTCCATGGGCGCAAAACAGATGAACACCGAATTATCGGCCCCACGGGGGTTCTGCGCCGTACCCGTCTTGCCGCAAACGTCCAGCGAATCAATATGCGCCACCCAGGCCGTTCCGCCCATGCCGGCGCCGGAATTCACCGCCCGCCACATGCCGCGGATGAGCTTGGTAAAATGCACCGTATCCACCTTGGTGTACTGCTTCTCAGTAAAACGAGGTTCTATTTCCACGCCCTCCGAGGCCTTTACAATGTGCGGAATATAGTAATGCCCCCGGTTGGCTATGGTGGCGCAGAGGTTTGCAAGGTGCATGGGTGTAGCCAGGATTTCTCCCTGGCCGATGGAAAGCGAAATAACCGTGGTGGAGTTCCACCTGCCGCGGCCATAGGCCTTGTTGTAGGTCTTGGAAGTGGGGATGCTGCCCGCCAGTTCGGCCGGGAAATCGCTCCCCAGCTTTCGGCCGAAGCCGAAGCTTTCCACATATTCGTGCCAGGCGTCCAAGGCATCGGCCACGCTGGGGTATTTCTTATTGTCCAGGATGTTCTTGAGCACGTAGCAGTAATACGCGTTGCAGCTCATCATGATGGACTCTTCCATGTTGATGGGGCTCTTGTGAGAATGGCAGCCCAACTTGTGCCCCGCCCCAAAATGATAGCCCTGCGAGCAGGGATACATGTAGCTGGGCTGTAGCGTTCCTTCCTGCAGGCCGATGAGCCCGTTCACCAGCTTGAACACGGAGCCCGGCGGATAGGACGCCTGCACCGCGCGGTTGTACATGGGCTTATAGGGGTTGCTCACAATATCGTTGTAATGCTTGCCGATATCGGCCAGCTGCTCCACGTCTATGCCCGGCGAGGACACCAGCGCCAGGATCTCCCCGGTGGATGGCTCTATGGCCACTATACTGCCCACCTTGTTCTGCATGAGCTCCTGGCCATACTGCTGCAGCTGCGCGTCAATGGTGGTCACTATGTCGTGCCCCGGAACGGCCTCCTTGTCTTCCGCTCCGTCCTTGTAGGGCTGCTCAATCTGGTTGCGGGAATTGCGGAGGTAGATGTGGTATCCCTTTTCTCCGCGGAGGTCCTCCTCCCGCGCTGCCTCGATACCTGTCATACCGGCATAATCCCCGCTCCGATACTCCCCCGGATGCCGGTCGATATAGTCCTGATTCACCTCCGAAACATAGCCCAGCAGATTGCCGCCGGCATTCACCGGATAATCCCGGATACCACGAACCTGCCCCTTGAAGCCCGGAAAACGGTATTTCACTTCATCGAAACGCATATACGTCTCTGCCGGGACGGTACGGAGCATGGTTACCGACTGGAAGCCGATGGACGACTTCCGCCGCTCATACTCCTGCAGACGTGCCCGGATGAAGGACGGCTCCACGTCCAGCACCGTTGCCAGCGCCAGCGTGTCAAAGGCCTGTACCTCCCGGGGACTCACCAGGATGTCGTAGGCCACCTTGTTCCCCACCAGGATTTGACCGTTGCGGTCGTAAATGACGCCACGGGTGGGATAGATGGTTTCGTAGATGGTGGAGTTGCGGTCCGCGTCTTCCTTGTAGCGGTTCTCCAGGATCTGGATGGAAAAAATCTTGCCCAGGAGCAGCAGTACAGCTATTCCCAGGCCGATAAACAGACGAATATGGCGTCCGTCGGCACCCATTACCTGGAATCCGGAGCCAGCAGGTTCACCACCAGGAGCGAGAGGAGGGTGCTTGCCACCAGGGAAGCGCCAAAGCGGATGGCGTTGAAGAGCAGCGGACGGGTGCCGGCTCCATCGGCCCAGATATAGACCGCCAGGAAGAGCGCTGTGGAAAGCACGATGGCCACCAGCACCTTCCAGAAGCCGTTGCGGTGAATGGAGAAATCTTCCTCACGGGCAAAAAGCTCTCCGCCGAAGATGAGCCGGATAATGGAGTTACGGGCAAAGGCCACCGGTACCAGCGCCAGGGCGTTGAGTCCCAGCAGGCCCTCTGACAAAAGATCTACGGACAAACCTGTTGCGAAAGCAATGACCATGGCCAGGACGGTGCCCATCCGGATGGGCATGCAAAGGACCATCACCGGCAGCATGGTCACCATCACGTACGGCGTAAAGTTGGCGTACGTGCTAAGGAGCAGCTGGGCCACCAGCAGGATGATGTATATGAGCCAGAATCCGGACTTTTTCATTGCAGGAACTCCTCTATTTCGTCAAACGCGGTGTTGTGCACCACGGATACATAGCGGATGGCGCTGAAGTCCTGAAACAGGGTAACGGAAATCTCGTTGGTTGCGCCGTTGATGATACGGGAATCTCCCGCCACCCCCAAAGGGATGTCCGGCGGGAACAGCAGGGAGTGGCCGCTGGTGTATACGGTATCTCCGGGATTGTACTTGTACTGGAGAGGAATCTCCTTGAGGATGGCACCGCGGTTACCGGTTCCGTCCCAGACCAGCAGGCCCGTTCCCCCTTCCAGCCCCAACCGGGCGCTGATGGAGATATCGGCATGCTGGAAAGAGAAGGCATAGGCATGGTGCGCGCTCACGGCGTCTATCATGCCCACCACTCCGTTACGGGTAATGATGCCGGACTTTTCCTGGATGCCGTCCTCGAAGCCCCGGTTAAGGATGAGGTAATTGTGCTGCGTGCCGCGGCTCATCTTCACCACTTCCGCCGGGATCACCACAAAGCCCGTTTCCTGCTGGAGGCCGGAGCTAAGGGTGTCCGTATGTGCCCGCCTAAGAGCCTCCCGGGTTTCCGTGAGCTCTTTAAGGAGCGCCGCGTTCTCCAGGGAGAGTTCCCTGTTGGTCTTGGACAGGCGAAAGAATCCCTGCACCCGCTGTGTGCTTCCCCATACCGATCCCATAAAGCCATGGACGCTCTTGGACAGCCAGAGGCGCTGAAGCTGGGCATTACGGGAGAGCAATTGCAACGACGCAATCTCCAGGATAATGAAGATTGCGAGGCTGATAAGACGGGGAAGTACCTTCCGGGAGCGCATGGTTCTACCGCATGAGGAAGGAGTAATTGTCCGTATTCTTGAGGGCGATGCAGGTGCCTCGGGCCACGGCGCGGAGCGGATCCTCAGCCACATGGAACGGGATGTTCACCTTTTCCGACAGACGCTTGTCCAGGCCGCGTAACAGGGCGCCGCCGCCGCTGAGGAAGATACCGTTTTCCACAATGTCCGAATACAGCTCCGGCGGAGTCTGCTCCAGCACTTGCTGGATGGACGCTTCCAGACGGGCGATGGATTTGTCCAGGCAGTGGGCAATTTCCTGATAGGGAATGAGGGCCTCCACCGGGTGACCGGTCATGAGGTTGGGACCACGGACAAGGAAGGGTTCCGGTTCCACGTCCAGGTTGGGGATAACGGCTCCCACGGCAATCTTAATGCGTTCCGCCGTAGTTTCACCCACCTTGATCACGTGCTGCTGGCGCAGGTAATTCTGAATATCGGCCGTGAAGACATCTCCAGCCACGCGGATGGAATCCTGCTGCACGATGCCGCCCAGGGAAATGACGGCAATTTCCGTTGTACCGCCGCCGATATCCACCACCATGTTGCCCTTGGGCGCCTCCACATCCAAGCCGATACCCAGGGCCGCAGCCATGGGTTCGTAGATGAGGTATACATCCCGGCCGCCGGCGTGCTCCGAAGAGTCACGCACAGCACGGATTTCCACTTCCGTGGAACCGGAAGGAATGCCGACGACCAGCTTGAGGTTGGGAGCGAAAAGGCTGCGATGACGGGAGTTCACCTGCTTGATGAACCCGCGGATCATCATCTCCGCGGCATTGAAGTCTGCGATAACGCCGTCCCTGAGAGGACGCACGGTCTTGATGCCGGGATTGGTTTTTTCGTGCATCAGTTTGGCCTTCTGGCCCAGGGCGATGCACTTCCCTGTCTGGTTGTCGATGGCCACGATGGAGGGTTCGTCCAGCGCAATCTGGTCATTCTGGAAAATGACGGTGTTGGCTGTGCCCAGGTCGATAGCAAGCTCTTGATTTAAGAATCTTAGCGCCATATTGTATTGGTACGTTTATCAATAATGGAATAATCGTTCAAAATTACGAAAAAAAACTTATATTCGCATAAAGAATTTGGCCATGGGCAGAAAAAGATACTTGATAGTAACAGCGGGAGGGGTGGGGACCCGGATGGGGGGCTCCGTCCCCAAGCAATTCCTGGAACTGGACGGGAAGCCCATCCTCCGGCTCACCCTGGAAAAGTTCCTGGAAGCAGACCCGGACATCCAGATTATCACCACCTTGCCGGAAGCGCATGTGGTCCCCTGGCGGCAGTACTGTCTCAAGGAGGGCTTCCGCTGCCGGCAGCGCCTGGTCAAAGGCGGTTTCACCCGTTTCCATTCCGTAAAAAACGCCCTGGAATACGTTCCGGACGGCGTATTGGTGGCCGTACATGACGGAGTCCGCCCGCTCCTTTCGGCCTCCTTTATCCGCCGGATGTGGGAAGAGGCGGAGAACGTTCCCGCGCTCATTCCCGTGCGTCCCATGGTGGAAACCCTCAAGGTGCTGGAACGCCGCCAGGACGGCCGCCTGGTCTCCACCGGAGAAACGGCCGACAGAAACCGCATCTTCGGCGCCCAGACCCCGCAGATCTTCCACAGCGAAGACCTCAAGGCCGCCTACGGTCAGGGTTTCGACACCCTCTTCACGGACGACGCCTCCGTGGCCGAAAGATACGGAATACCGCTCACCTTCTGTGACGGTGAACGGTATAATATCAAAATCACGACCCCTGATGATTTACAACTGGCAAATGCCCTATTTCCTCTTATTTAACTGATTTGTGTTGAGGCCGAAGGCCGATAGTAAGTCCCTTCCCCGAGGGAAGGGATTTAGGGATGGGGTAACGTGGACGAAGTAGGTCGTTCCTCTAGGAACGACCTGAATACGAAGTGTTTTGGAAATCCTTTACCCAAACCTGACGCTCGATGGGCTCGTCAAGGGAGATCATGGTGTCCGTGCTCTGGATGTACGGGATCTTCTGGATGGTGTTAAGGAGCACTTCCATTAAGTGGTCGTTGTCCAGGCAATAGAGCTTGGCCAGGATGGCGTACTTACCCGTAACAAAGTGACATTCAACAATCTCCGGAATGCGCTTAAGATTTGCAATCACCTCCGGATACTTGGTGGATTCCGACAGGGAAATGCTCACGAAGGCGCACACGTTGAGTCCCAGTGCCTGAGGCTTCACCAGCAGGCGGGAACCCGTGATTACGCCATTGGACTCTAAACGCTTGACTCTCTGATGGATAGCCGCACCGGAAACCCCACATTCGCGGGCAATCTCCAGGAAAGGCATACGGGCATTCTTCACCAGGAAGGAGAGGATCTTTTGGTCTATCTGATCAATATGGTAACTTGCCATAGCTTACATTTTTAAACTTACACCACAAAAATACAAAAAGTTTTTTATTTTTTACTCCTTTTTTTGAATTTTGTGGTAGGCGCCGAATTCTCTATAATTGACTGACAGTCAGATTCCGTTAATGAGGCGACATCCACCCCTTTGGGAATTTTGTAATTGGATTCTCCCTTCTTAATATATGGACCGTACCGGCCGTTAACCACTTTAATATCCCCGAATTCCGCCAGGAAAGTCACTGCAGGCTTCTCCATATCGGCCTCTTTTACAAGGGCTTGACACTCTTCGAGGGAAATTGTAAGGGGATCGGCATTGCGGGGGAGGCGCACATTCTTGTCCCCGTACTTGAGGTAAGGGCCGAAGCGGCCTTTGACGGCCACGATATCCACTCCGTTAAGCTGTCCCACGGTGCGCGGCAGTTCCAGGAGTTTCAAGGCTTCTTCCAGCGTAAGGGTTTCAATGAGCTGTCCCTTGCCCAGCGAAGCGCTCTGGCGTTTCTCGCCGTCGCCCTTCTGTACATAGGCGCCGAATTTACCGAAAGCGGCAATTACCCGCTCTCCGTCGGGCGCGGTGCCCAGGACCCGGGAAACCTTGTTGTAATTCTTCTCCGCCAGCACGTCTTCCACATGAGCGTGGAAAGGCTTATAGAAAGCGGATATAGCATCCCGCCAAAGCTTCTTTCCCTCGGCCACCTCGTCGAAGTCCGTCTCCACGGTGGCCGTAAAGTCGTAGTCCAGGATGTCCGTGAAGTGCTCCACCAGGTAGTTCGTTACAACAACGCCTATTTCCTGCGGCAGGAGCTTACCCCTCTCGGCCCCCACCACCTCGTTCTTCTGGGAAGAGCGGACGGTGCTGCCGGAAAGGGTATAATTGGTCACTTTGAAGGTCTGGCCTTCCTTGTCTCCCTTCACCACATAGCCGCGACCCTTGATGAGCGTATCCACCGTGGCGGCGTAAGTGGAAGGACGGCCGATGCCCAGCTCCTCCAGCTTCTTCACCAGCGTAGCCTCCGAGTAGCGCATGGGCGGCAGGGTGAACTTGCAAAGGGCCGATATGCCTTTCTCCTTAAGGATGTCGCCCACCTGCAGCTGCGGCAGCATCACCTCTTCATCGGCCACCTCGGCGTCGTCGTCCCTACCCTCGCGATAGACCTTCATGAAGCCGTCGAAAAGCAGTTCCGCGGCCTGGACGCCGTAGCGCTCCGGACGCTTGTCGGATGCCACCTTAAGGGAGGTGTTCATTACGCGGCTTTCGGCCATCTGGGAAGCCAGGGTGCGCTTCCAGATTAGCTCGTACAGCTTTTTCTCCTGGGCGGTCCCTTCAATTTCCACGCGATCTATGAAGGTGGGACGGATGGCCTCGTGGGCTTCCTGCGCCCCTTTGGACTTGGTCCTAAATTGGCGGGAATGCAGATACTCCTCCCCATAATTCTCCAGGATATAGTTTTTGGCCGTATTGATGGCCAGGGAAGACAGGTTGGTGGAGTCCGTTCTCATGTAAGTGATGAGACCCCGTTCGTACAGTTCCTGTGCAAGGCGCATGGTGGTGGAAACCGGGAAACGCAGCTTGCGGGCGGCCTCCTGCTGAAGGGTGGAGGTGGTGAAAGGCGTCGCAGGGAAACGCGTACCTTCCTTCTTCTCCATGGACTCTATCTTATAGGTAGCGCCAATGCTGTCCTCCAGGAACTTCCTGGCCTCTTCCCCGGTGGAGAAACGGCTTTCCAGCGTAGCCTTTACGGTTACATCGGCCTGCAGGGGGCAGAAGTTGGCCTCCACGCGGTAGAAGGGTTCGCTCTTAAAGCTGATGATCTCTTTCTCGCGGTCCACAATGAGGCGCAGCGCCACGCTTTGCACGCGGCCGGCGCTGAGCTTGGGTTGGATTTTGCGCCAGAGGATGGGAGACAGTTCAAAGCCCACCAGACGGTCCATCACACGGCGGGCCTGCTGGGCGTTCACCAGATTCATATCTATGTCCCGGGGGTTCTGAATGGCCTCCAGGATGGCGTTCTTGGTGATTTCGTGGAACACTATGCGGCGGGTCTTTTCCCGCGGAAGGCCCAGGGTCTCCGAAAGGTGCCAGGAGATGGCCTCTCCCTCACGGTCCTCATCGGAAGCCAGCCAGACGGTATCTGCCTCGGCCGAAAGCTTCTTCAGCTCCGTCACCACTTTCTTCTTGCCGGCGGGAATGACATATTCCGGCTGGAAGCCGTGCTCTACATCCACGCTGAGTTTGTGCTCTTCCAGGTCCCGGATATGGCCGATGGAAGCCTTTACCAGATATTCCTTCCCCAGATACTGCTGAATGGTCTTCACCTTTCCGGGGGACTCCACAATCACTAAGTTTTTACCCTGCATAGTCTGTCTGTTTTGGGGCCAAAGCCCGAATTCTTTTGCAAAGTAAAGCAGAATCCGGGCAATTTTCCAAATTTTCTGATTATTTTTGTAAACGCATTTTTTGGCAAGACCTTAGGTCTTGTACGGATACCATTTTTTGAGATGACAGAGACCACCAAGAAAAAAATCGTCAAATGGTTCTGGATCATTCTGATCGCCCCCATCGTGGCGCTCCTGCTGCTGCTGTGCCTGGTCTGGGCCTTTGCCGATATACCCTCCATCGAGGAACTGGAGAACCCGGACTCCAAGCTGGCCACCCAGGTCATTGCGGAAGAGGGTGAGATCCTCACCACATACCATATAGAGAACCGGGTGTTCGTGAGCTACGAGGAATTGGCCCCCTCGCTGGTGCAGGCCGCCGTGGCCACGGAAGACAAGCGTTTCTACAAGCACTCCGGCGTGGACATCCAGTCCCTGGCCCGCGTGATGTTCAAGACTCTCCTGTCCCGGGACTCCTCCCAGGGCGGCGGTTCCACCATCACCCAGCAGCTGGCCAAAACGCTCTATCCCCGCGGGGAACATGTGGGCAAGCTAAAGATTATCTGGATAAAATTAAAGGAGTGGATCACGGCCATCAAGCTGGAGCGGAACTATACAAAGGAAGAAATTGTGGACATGTACCTCAACGCCATCTTCTTCGGTTCCAACTCATATGGCATCTCATCGGCCGCCAACCAGTTCTTCGGGAAACACCCTTCGGAACTGCTCCCGGAAGAAAGCGCCGTGCTGGTGGGCATGGTAAACAAACCCACGCGCTATAACCCGGCCATCAATCCGGACAATGCCCTCAAGCGCCGCAACCTGGTCCTCAGCCGTATGCAGGACATGAAGTACCTCACCAAGGCGGAATGCGACTCGCTGCAGCAACTTCCCATCGTCCTGCGCACCCGCACCGGAGACCGCACCACGGGCGTGGGACCGTACTTCCGGGATATGCTCCGCCGCACCATGTCGGCCGAAAAGCCCAAGCGCTCCTCCTATTCCATAGCGGAAGACTATAAGGTGGATTCCCTCCTCTGGGCCGATGACCCCCTGTACGGCTGGCTCAACAAGAACACCAAAAGCGACGGCAGCCTGTACGACTTGGACCGGGACGGCCTGCGCATCTATACCACTATTAACTACAAGATGCAGCGCTATGCAGAGGAAGCCATTGCGGAGCACCTGGGCAAGGACCTGCAGAAGGCTTTCTTCAAAGAGCTCAAGAACCGCAAGAACGCCCCCTTCACGGCCGATACGGATAAGAAGATCGTAGAAACCACCCTTAAGCAGGCCCGCCGCTGGAGCGACCGCACCCGTATGATGAAGGCCTCCGGCCACACGGATGCGGAAATTGAGAAAAGCTTCACGGAACCCGTCCAAATGCGCGTTTTCACCTGGGACAAGCCCGGTTACCGGGACACCCTCATGACCCCGGACGACTCCATCCGTTATTACAAGTCCTTCTTCCGGGCGGCCTTCATGGCCATAGAGCCGGGGACCGGACATGTGAAGGCCTATGTGGGCGGTCCGGACTACCGCTATTTCAAATACGACAATGTACGGCAGGGCCGCCGCCAGGTGGGCTCCACCGTCAAGCCCTTCATCTACACCCTGGCCATGGAGAGCGGCATGACCCCGTGCGACCCGGTGCGCAACTCCCCTGTTGTCATCGTGGTGAACGGGGACCAGACCTGGACACCCACGGACACCCACGCGGACGGCACCATGGTAGACCTCACCTGGGGCCTTGCCCACAGCTCCAATTCCGTATCGGCCTTCCTCATGCAGCAGCTGGGGCCGGAGTCCATGGTGGACATGATGAGAAAGATGGGTATCGGCGGGTATATAGATCCGGTGGTTTCCCTTTGCGTGGGCGCGGCCGATCTTTCCGTGTACGACATGGTCACCGCATACAATACTTTCCCCTCCGGCGGCATCTATACCAACCCGCTGTTTGTAACGCGTATTGAAGACAGCGACGGCAACATCCTGGCCAGCTTCTCGGACCGCAAGCATGAGGTTCTCTCGCTGCGGGCCACCGGTGAAATGGTGCAGATGATGCGCGCCGTGGTGGACGGCGGTACGGGTAACCGGCTCCGCTTCCGCTACGGGCTCAAGGGAGAGATGGCCGGCAAGACCGGCACCACCAACGACAACTCGGACGGCTGGTACATCGGCTATACCCCCACCATCACCGCCGGCGTATGGGTGGGCTGCGAAGACCGCTACGTACATTTTGTGAACAACAGTCTGGGACAGGGTGCCAACATGGCCCTTCCCATCTGGGGTCTCTGGATGCAGAAGGTAATAAAAGACGGAACGCTGGGCATATCATCGGCCGATGTCTTCCCGGAATGGTCGCAGGGACCGTTCTGCACCCCGCAGACAGAAGATTCCACACCGGAAAAAACAGACCTTGAAAATTATTACTTCGAATAATGGCAAAGTATCAGTCTATAGCAGTCATTTACGGCAGTGACTCCTCCGAATGGGAGGTGGCATGCCGCAGCGGAGAGTTCACCGCCTCCCGTATCGACGAGTTCCAGTACGATGTGTACGAGATTTTCGCACGCTTCGGCAAGTGGAAGCTGGTGGCCATGAGAAAGGCCAACTCCATGCGGGTTCCCTTCCCGGAAGGAGCGCAGCCGGAGGTGGACAAGACGGATTTCTCCGTGATGGTGCTGGGGGAAAAGGTAAAGTTTGACTTTGCGTACATCATGCAGCACGGCGCTCCCGGAGAGACCGGCCTGCTGCAGGGCTATCTGGAAATGCTGGGCGTCCCGCATTCCAGTTGCAGCGCCTTCGTGACCACCGTTGCGTTTGACAAATATTCCTGCAAGAGCTACCTGCGCGGACTGGACTATGTAAAGCTGGCCAATGACGCCCTCATCCGCCAGGGAGAGGACGTGGAGCGCTTCAGCGCCAAGGCTGTGGCCGATCTGGGCCTGCCGCTCTTCGTGAAGCCCACCAACGGAGGTTCCAGCTTCGGCGTCTCCAAAGTGGAGAAGGCCGAAGACCTGCCGGAAGCCATCCGCTACGCCTTTGCAGAGGGCAATACCGTACTGGTGGAAGCCGCCATTCCCTGCGAGCATGAACTCACCTGCGCTGTGTACTTCGACGGCATTGAGGAAAAGGCCCTTCCGGTCATTGAGATCCTTTCCACCACCGGCTGGTTCGACTATGATGCCAAGTACAACGGCCTCAGCCGGGAAGTCTGCCCGGCGGAGATTCCGGACGCCCTGGCCCAGCAGATCAAGGACATTTCCTGCAAGATCTACCGCCGCCTGGGCTGCAAGGGCCTGGTGAGAATGGACTATATATCGGCCCCGGACGGCATTTATTTCCTGGAAGTGAACATTATCCCCGGTATGACCAACGCTTCGCTGGTGCCCAAGATGGTGCGCGCCTCGGGCATGAGCATCACGGACTTCCTCACCACCATCATCGAGAACTCTTAGCCCATGCTGCTGGTAGATTTTATCCGGCAGGGTGTATCGGAATTGGAGGGCCTGTACCCAACGGCCGAAGCGCGCAGCATTGTCCTAATGCTGTGCGAGGAACTTATTGGCACCAAGAGCTATACGCACATCGTGGAGCCGCAGTTCGAGATTGACAAGAAGTCCGTTCAGCCACTGGCCGAAGCCATGGTGCGCCTGCAGGCGGGAGAACCCATCCAGTACGTAATCAGCCGCACGGAATTCTGCGGATATAACTTCCGCGTCACCCGGGACGTGCTCATCCCCCGTCCGGAAACGGAACTGCTGGTGCGGGAAGCCATCAAGATTGCCGACAGAATTAAACGGATGCGCATTCCTTTCGGCAAATCGGCCGAACCGGTGCGGGTCCTGGACCTGTGCACGGGCTCCGGCAACATTGCCTGGAGCGTAGCCCTGGCCGTCCCCGGCACCCGCGTAGTGGGCGTGGACATCTCCGAAGAGGCTCTTTCCGTGGCCCGGAACCAGGATTTCTCCGCCCTCCTTAAGTCCCAGGGCGCCCTGGCCCCCACTTTTGTGGCGGCCGATATCTTGGACACCGAACAGGAGTTCAACTACGGGGCATTTGACCTGATTCTCTCCAACCCGCCTTATATCATGGAGAAGGAGCGGCCACTGCTAAGGCGCAACGTGGTGGACTATGAACCCGCCCGGGCCCTCTTTGTCCCGGACGACAATCCCCTGCTGTTCTACAAGGCTGTGGTTCGCTGGAGCGAACGCTTCCTTTCTCCGGAAGGTAAAGGCCTTACGGAAATCAACGAGGTCCTGGGCAAGGAAACGGAAGCTCTTTTCCGCGAAAGCGGCTTCTCCCAGACAGACCTGGTAAAGGACTTCTACGACAAAAACCGCTTCGTTTTCTATATGCGGTAGGCCGATACGGTCATCTCGCACTGGGCACAGTGGAAAGAAAGTTGGAGCCGCTCTTTTCCGTTCCGGAGATAGAGCGGTTCCGCTTTTTGTGCCTTGCCCTGTTTGGGGCAGAGACCCAATTCGTGCCGGATGCAGTATTTGGAGCGCATGAGTTCCGCTCCGCTCCGATGAGAGAGTTCGTAGGCCTCCTCCATCTGCCGGGCGCCGCGGGAGGAATAGATGGCCCGGTCTCTTGAATTAGCGATATTAGTCTTGTAATCAAGCGCTTCCGGAACTTTGGGAGAAACATCTTCTTTTCCGTCCATTAGCGGAAGGACCTTTACAGGAAGTTGGTCCAGCTGCTGGGCCAGATTGCGGCGAATGCCGTTGAGGAAGGCGGCAGGCATGAAAGAAATGGTGTCGCCTGCCTCCAGAGAACGGACGGAGAATGCATAATGGCCGCTACGCTTTTCCAGCTGGTTCTTAACGGTTTCCAGCATTCTTTGCGGATCACGGGCCGCCTCGAACGCTGTAACCTCTTTTATGACTGCTTCTCTTCCGTCTTCGGAGGAGGCTACAACTTTAATGGCTCCATCCAATAATTGGACATCGGCCGAAACCGAAATAACCCGTTCCGGGCGCTGAGTGTCCAATTCTTTCTCGAAGGCTGCGCTTATATTCCGGTACAGGTCCATCCCTTCCCGGAGTCCTTCTACCCGTTTGCAACGGACGGTAAAACCTTCGCATATATCGGCACGGAAACCTGCTATGCTTCCATCCTTTGCCACAAAAGCAAAGCCGTCCCCATTGGCCAGTTGAATTGCATGGGAGGCCGGTTCTATCACCAACCCGTCCCGGGTTATTTGTTTCACGGTCCCAACGTATTCCCCCATGGACTTTGGGGCATCCATGGAGGACCACTGGCCACGCTTCCCGTCCAGAAACAGCTCCGTATAACCGCGGTTGAAGGTCTTGTCCAAATTGGGTGTAAAGCCGCCGCGGATTTGGCCGAAGGAAGCTCTTCTATATTGTTCCGGATGGCGCTCCACCAGGGCGTCCAGCGCCTCTGAATAGGCCTTTACCACGTTCCGGACATAGGATTCACTCTTCAGGCGGCCTTCTATTTTGAAGGAGCAGACACCGGCATCGGCCAGGTCTTTTAGCCGATTGAGCAGATTGAAATCTCTCAGGGAAAGAAGAGCCTTGTTCTTTACCAGTGTCCTTCCGGAGGCATCTTCCAAGTCATATAAGCTACGGCAGGCCTGGGCACATTCGCCCCGGTTGGCGCTTCGGCCTGTAAGGTATTCGGACAAGTAACACTGTCCGCTATAACAGACGCATAAAGCTCCGTGCACAAAGCACTCCAGTTCGGCCGATACGGCATTCCGGATGGCCTTGATCTGCTCCAGCGACAGCTCCCTTTCCAGCACCAGCCGGCCATATCCCAGACTTTCCGTAAAACGGGCCTTTTCCGGTGTACGGATGGCGCACTGGGTGGAGGCATGGGCTATAAGCCCGGCTTTACGGGCCATTTCCAGCACGGCCGGATCCTGGATTATGAGTGCATCCACGCCGGCTTCTGCCAAGTTCTTTACCAAAGCCTCCGCTTCCGGCAGTTCTTCCTCATATACTATGGTATTCACCGTTGCGTAAATGCGGACGCCAAAGCGGTGGGCATATTCACACAGCCGGGCTATATCTTCCACAGGGTTTCCGGCGGCCTGCCGGGCCCCGAAGGCGGGGCCCGCAATATATACGGCATCGGCACCGCAGTCTATGGCCGCGATGCCAATTTCCGCCGTCCGGGCGGGCGAGAGCAGTTCCAATGCCGTCATACTGCAAAGATACTTATTATTCTCTTATCCCGTCTTCCAGTTTACAAATCTGTAATAACATTTAGGGCGGGTACAGCCATCATATCAGCTCCAGGATCAGATCCACATCGCCAAAAGAGGCCGTTCGTCCGTTGAATTTCTCAATGTATGCATGGGTCAGGGATCCTCTCCAAACAATGTCGTCTCGGGAATTGAGCGGGATTTCCAAATCAAAACCGTACAGCTTGGAGTTGTATTTCCCCTGGGCGGTACACTTCCATGTGGTGCGTGTGCCACCGTCGTCTTCCACTATCATGAAAGCACAGCTGGTAAGTTGATCCGTCCATTCCGATACCAGGACGGTGTTAAGGTCAAGGTCTTTTCCGGCATCCTTCCGCCTCACCACAACCATGAAATCCGTAATACTGGGTTCGTATAGCCGAAGTTCCGCCTCCGTGGCGGCATGAAAGTCTTCCACTGAGCCCACCTTCACAAAATACTCGGCTCCACCGCAGAACCAACTGTCCAGCTGGCGTTTGGCCTTAAGGGAGCGCAGTATGAGAGTCTGGGGTTCTTCTCCGCTTTTGACCACCAGGCCTCCTCCGCCCTGCCCCCAGGACGGGTCTTCCCGCCGCATCATTTCCAGGGTTTTGTGCTGTGCATCGGCATTGCGGTTCACTACCCAGACGGGGCGTTCCCGGGCCATGGCCTCATCTACTTTTTTCACCTCTGTCATGCTTCCGTCCGCCTGCAACTGGTAGCCAATGTTTTCTTCGGCGGCATCGCCGGGATCAAATGTGATTATGGGCAAGGTTTCCCCATCCCATTCTTCCGAATACGGCCAGTAGATCTGCACATCGGAGGAAGAAAGGGAATCCAGCCAGGCCAGGGCGTCCTCCTCTGTGCCGGCTTTAGTAGCAAAACGCTTTTGGACGGCCTGGGAAAGCAGGTCCCGGAGGGGCGCAGGGTAGCGTTCTCCGGCTTTGGTATCCGCCTCGCTGCCCACACCCGTCCCCGGAGCGGAGAACAGGTCCTGCATCCGGTATTCTTCGTCGTATCCGTTTTCGGCCGATGAGGATGCTGCGTCCATGACTTCCTCCATCTGGGCTGTTCCCAGCGGCACGGAGGAAAGCAGCTGGGCCACCTCTTCCAGGGTTATGAACGAGTTATCCTGAGAAACGACATGGGTCTCCCGGTCATCGTCCAAAGGTTCGCAGGCCATAAGGCCCGCCAGCAGGGCACAGACAGTACCCCCAATCACTATTCCGTACTTCATTGCAATCAATTCCGGCCCTAGTGCCGGACTCCTTGCTGCAAAGTACCACAAACTTATCCGTGTTATCAAAAATAACACGGATAAGTGGAAAAATCGGCCTTATAGAGCCGCAGAAGGCATGTTGCGGGTAGTAATTTGAAAGTTTTTTGTTACAAAAAACTTTCACGGAAGGACAAAAAAAAGGGCGCTCCAGGAAGGAGCGCCCTTTAAAGAATCCAGAAAAACTACAGAGCCTTGAGCTGGGCGGCAGCCTGGGCGCCGTACTTGGCGTCACCGGTGAGCTTGTTGTAGTACTCCTTGGCGGTTGCCTTGTCGCCGGCCTTCTGGGCGGTAACGGCAATGGTGAACATGATGTCGGCCGCATCCTTGGCGTTAGGGTTCACTTCCAGATACTTCTTATAGGAAGCGATGGCATCCTTGCTCTTGCCGGCCTGGGTCTGGGCGCTGGCCAGAAGCTTATAGGCATTGGCGCTCTCTGCGTAGCTGTTGGACTTCTCCAGAGCGGCAATGGCATCGGCGAACTTCTTCTCCTTCAGGAGAGCCTGGCCTTCCTTAAGGTAAGCGGTGCCCAGGAGCTTGTTAGCCTGGTCGGCCTTACCGAATTGGGCGGCCTTCTCCAAAGCCTCAGTAGCAGCGGCAAGGTCATTGTTCTGCATCTGAGCCTGACCCAGCAGCAGGAATGCCTGACCGTCTTCGGGGGTGAGGGCAACCACTTCCTTGAAAGCAGCGGCAGCACCGGCAAAGTCCTTATCCTTGAGCAGAGTGGAACCCTTGCGCAGATACACGTTGGGAACCAGGGCGGCTGCATCGGCAACAATCTCATCCTTGCCGAATTCCTTGGCTACGCTCTGAACCTCTGCCAGGGAGGCGATGGCCTTGTCATAGTCGGCCTCGTTGATCTGCTCCTTGGCAATGGACAGAAGGGTATTGGGAATGATGTCCTTGCACTTTCCAATCATTTCTGCGGCTTCGTCTGCATCGCAAGCCTCAAACTGGGTGAGAGCGCTGCGGAACTGGGCGAGAGCTTCCACTTTGTTGCCACCTTCCAGGGCAGTTGCACCTGCGTTGAACACATCGATGGCTGCATTGAAATCCTGGGCCGATGCCAAAGCGGCAAAGCCGAGAGCGACAAAAACTACTAATAATTTTTTCATTTCTAGTTTATCTTTAAGTTACACTATCTCTTGCACTCAATTTGCAAAAATAGCAAAATATGTTTTAATTTTGCATAAATGATTCGGTAAAATGACCCATAAGGCTCTAAAATACCTTATATTTACGCTTGCCTGCCTGTTTCTATCAAGAAACATGCCAGCACAGACGCTCCCTCAGCTTCCCGCCGATCCCAACATCCGGCAGGGCCAGCTGGGGTGTGGGGCCGCCTATTATATGGTTGTGAATCCGGCCGAAAAGGGATACACCTATGTGGCCGTGGTTCAGATGGATTCTCTCACTTCCCGGAAACGGGAGCAGCTGGACCAGGCTCTCCTGGCCCGGATGGGCATCCTGCCCGGCAAAGAGGGCTTCCTCTCCCAGGAAGAAGGTAACACCTATTACCGCTTCCCCCGAATTCCGGCATTCCGGACCAATGTGCTGGACTCCACCCTGCTCCATACCTTCGCCCAGATGGCCTTGACGCAGGAGCCCCAGGCCATAGTGGTGAGTGGGGACATTGACCCGGTGGATCTCAAGAAAAAGATGGATATCTTTTCCATGCTGGTACCCCGGCTCAAGAAAGCACCCGCACAAAGCCCTTACACCTGGTCTCCAAGCGGAGCCGATATCCTCTTGAATAAAGGAAAAACGGCTTCCACCGGCGTTTCCTATGCATCGGCCCGCATTCCGCAGGAACAGATGAACACGGCGCAGGCTCTGGTCACGGATATGTTCGGGCGGGAGTTTGAGACCGTGCTCCGGCACCGCCTGGAGAAAAACCTGAAAGAGGAAGGTGTGCCCTGGACGGACATCCGCTTTATTCATACGGACAGCAATGCCACCGCCGGCGACGAACAGTACAGCGTACAAATCATCACAGCGCCGGAGCACCTGCTCCAAGCCAACTGGGTGCTCTCCTCCACGCTGGGAGAATGGGAGCGTTTTGGCGTCCCGGTACAGGAGTTCCTGGATGCCAAGCAGGCCCTGGAACCCCAGATTCTGACCAAAGCAAAGGAAACACCTTCCAACGAGGAGTATATGGAGCGCTGCATGGCTCACTTCCTATACGGATCCACCCTGGTTCCCTTCTCGGAAGAAGCCCGGCTGTTCACCCGCAAAAATATTGCAGGGGAAACGGAGGCACAGCTTTTCAACAGCATTTCATCGGCCCTGCTACAGCAGCTTTCCAACCTCACGCTTTCCTACACAGCAGCGCCGGATTCCCTGGAGGCCCCCGAAGCGCTTTTCCGGTACAACCTGGGCTGGCTTTACGGATGGGCTTCACCCCAGGAAAAAGACTATTCCTGGCACGGGGCCGATACATCCGGTTTGGAGCCGTTCACCGCCCGGGTAAGAGTAAGCAAAGAAAAGAAAGAATCCGTCACGGGCGGCACTCTGTGGACCTTTTCCAACGGTATCCGCGTGGCCTACAAGCAAATTAAAGGGGAGGATTCCTTCCACTATGCCCTGCAGCTGAACGGCGGCCTTTCCCAGATTCCGGACCTCCGGGAAGGGGAAGGCGGCTATATTCCGGAAGTGCTTTCCCTTTACAATACCGGAGGTATGCAGGCGCCCGCCTTCCGGGACTGCCTGGCTGCCAACGGCGTGGAAATGAAGGCCAGTGCCGATCTTAACAGCCTGTACATCCAGGGCAGCGCCCCGTCCAACAGGCTCACTTTCCTGCTCAAGGCCCTCATCTCCCTTTCCAACGAACGCTTCCTGAACAATGCCGAGGCAGAAGCCTTTGTCCGCAACGGAAGAATCGGCCGTCAGACCGTCCCGGACCGGATGGAAGCACTCCTTTCTCCCCGTTATCAATATACGTCTGGGAAACTTCCGGAGGCGCTTTCCAGCGAAACGCTAACTAAGGCCGACCGATATTTCAAGGACCGGTTCTCGCAGGTAAATGACGGCATCCTGCTGCTCTCCGGCGGCATGGAACCCGACGCCGTAAAGAAAATGCTGCTTCGCTATATGGGCAGCTTCCCTACCGCCAAGAATGCATCGGCCTCCCGCAGGCAAGTCCACTTCCGCACCCTCTCCGGCGTTTCAACTTATGCCGAAGACGGCCCGGACCAGGGGTTGTACGTGCTCATGGACGCGGATACACCCATCACCTCCCTCAATTATCCCGCCCTGCTCATAGCCGCGGAAGCAGTGCGCAGCTCGCTGGCTTCCCATCTGGCCGATGCAGGCCTCACGGTCACGGTGGAACCCCGCTTCATCACTTATCCCCAGGAACGGCTCCGGCTCCTTGTCCAATGCCGCCCTGTGGGCCGGAAGGACCCCACCCCGGCCCTTCCCGCCGTAAGGACCGCCCTCCGGGAAATGGCATCCAATCCCGTTAACGCCAAAGACCTGAGCGCCTGGAAGCAATTAATAACCAACCAGCTGCAGAATCAGCTCTCCACCCCGGAAGGGACCATTAAGACACTCCTGGCTCGATATGGCGCAGGGAAAGACCTCACCTCCCGTTACAAGGATAATGTCAACGGAGTCACGGCCGAAAGGGTGAACGAGATGCTCAAGGCCCTCTCCGGCGGCGGGCGCATAGAATACATTGTCCCATGAGCGATCACGGTACCCTTATAGAAATTGGCGACATCCTGGTCTCGGAAGAAGTGGTCCTGGAGTTCTTTGCCTGTGATTATTCCGTCTGCAAGGGCTGCTGCTGCATTATCGGAGACAGCGGCGCGCCGCTAAAGGAAGAGGAGCTGGAACCGCTGGAGGCCAATTATGAAAGCTATTCTCCGCTAATGCGTCCCCAGGGTCGCGCCGCAGTAGATGCGAAAGGCTTCTTTGAGATTGACCGGGACGGGGATCTGGTAACGCCCGTGGTGCCCGGCAGCGAGGAATGTGCCTATTGCCATTTTGACGAAGCAGGGAACTGCTTCTGCGCCATTGAACGGCAATTCTGCAAAGGACTTTCCACCTTCCGCAAGCCCATTTCCTGCTCCCTCTACCCCATCCGCGTAGTGGAACTGGGCGGAGGCCGGCTGGGCCTGAACCTCCACCGCTGGCACATCTGCAAGGACGCTTTTGAAAAGGGCAAAAAAGAAGGGATCCGCGTCTATGAATTCTTACGCGAACCCCTTATTGAGGCTTTTGGAGAAGAATTTTACTCGGCCTTGTCGGCAGCGGCCAAGATGCTCATCGCCGCTTCGTAGTCGTTCTCGTTCACCTTTACTTCAATACCCTTGGCATAGCCCAGGGAGGGATAAGAGGAATCGGCCCCGAACACGCCGGCGGGAATGCCGTTTTCTCCCAGCATGGTTACACACATTTCGGCCTGCACCCTTTCGTTGAAGGTGGCTACCGTCTTGAATTTTTGCGTATCAGTTGTCATTGTAGTTGATTTTATGGTCTATGGACGCCACCACCCGGGCCAGGTCCCGGATAAGGCCTTCGGCCTCAAAACCGCCCAACACAGGCGTGATGGTAACGGCGTCTTCAAATATTCTGAAAAATCTGGCCACCGGAGATTTGAGGCAGAAACGGTACTCTCCGTCCTTTTCCGAAACCAGCTTATATCCCCGCGTATCCATGGCTTCCAGGATGGATTTCCGATGTTCGGCCGGTTCCCCGTTGGCCCTGATCTTACGCTTTCCGTAACCAAAGAAAGGGTACGCGAAACTCATCACCAAAAAGATGACGGCAATATAGCCTATTGAGGTCCAGCCCTTCTGGAAAGCCACCGCCACGTCCTTTGACACCAGGCCGGTGAGCATGAGCGCGCCGATGATGACCACAAACAGGACGCAGATCTGGAGGAAATATTTAAGGGCTCTTCTAAGGTATTTCATTATATCAGTTCTCTTATGATCTCATCGGAAACAAAGAAATGGTCTTCCGGAATGCGGTACCGGCGTCCTACCTTCTGAAGGGCTCCGGTCTTTTCCAGGCGGTCTATGTCCTCTTCCCGGCAGTTTCCGTGCAGGAAATCCGTATCCACGCCACGGGACGTACGGAGGGCCAGCATGAGGGTTTCCACCTTTTCGTCCTCCACGGAAAGGGACTCTTCCGTGTGCTTATAGTCCACAAGCGTGGATTCGTTCCAGCCCCTGCACCGGCCGGTGAAGGAGTGGGCGGCGGGCCCCAGGCCCACATAGGGTTTCCGGGCCCAATAGCCACCATTGTGGACGGCCTCAAAGCCGGGCTTGGCAAAATTGGAAATTTCGTAATGAACGTATCCCGCATCGGCAAGCTTGCGGCAAAGGATGTTATACTGACGGCGGCAGCATTCGTCCGAAGCCTCCTCGTACTCCCCTGCCTCCAGCCGGTGCGCCAGCACGTTGTCCCCCTCCACGGTGAGCTGGTAACAGGAAATATGCTCCGGCCCCAGTGAAACGGCCTTGTCTATGGTGGCCTCCCACACATTGTCCGACAGATTGGAAAGACCGAAGATAAGGTCCAGGCTCACGTTCTCCATGCCTGCCTCCCGTACCAGGCGGAAAGCCTCTTCGGCCCTTTGGGCATTGTGCCGACGGTTCATCCAGCGGAGCAGTTCGTCGTCAAAAGACTGAACACCTATGCTAATACGGTTCACCCCCAGCGCCTTAAGGCTTTGCACGTACGGGAGACCTTTTTCCACAATGTCCTCCGGATTCACTTCCATGGTGAACTCCGTGTACGGACCGCCCTGCCCACATTCCTCCAGGGCCAGCAAAATGCGGGTGAGACAGGAAAGCGGCAGCAGGGACGGGGTTCCTCCGCCGAAATACAGGGTCCTTAGACTGTTGTCCATTTCCCCGGAGCGGCGATGGATTTCCGCACAGACCTGATCCGTATAAGGGCCGAAGAGACCCTCCTCCGCGATTTCCGAATAGAAGTCGCAGTACGTGCAGAAACTCTTGCAGAAAGGGACGTGGATGTAAATCATACTACCTTAATAGGCATTCCGCGCGGCCCAGCAGGCCCTTTTCCGTATAGGCTTCCAGGGTATAGATACCCTTGGTGAATTCTCCGGTATCGTTGATGTAGATGGAGAGGTCCACTTCCGCACCTTCGTAGTCCACTTCGCGGGAAGCGGTTGCCTGCATGGCCACACCGTTAACCACAAACTCTCCGGACTCGTTGTTCATGAGGAGGATGCCTTCCGGATCCTTAACACGCACATACACCCGCACCGGTCCTCTTTCGGCCAGGGAATTCTCCAGCAGGGAGAGGTTGGCCATCATGTACTTTACGCGGCTGTGACGGTCTCCCGCCTTGTCGTTGCTGTAATGGGCGGTGAGGGAAATGCCCCTTGCCTTGAGTACCTTGCCGGCGTTAACCTGCTCCGACAGGTTGGTTACCTGCTGGGTGAGCTCCTCGTTGGCCCGGCGGCTTTCCGCGGCTTCGCGGCGCGCAGCGGCGGCATCGGCCGTAAGTTGCTTGTTAAGGGTATTGAGCGAGTCTATCTGGACAATGTAGCCCTTCATGATGCTGCGAAGGGTGCCCAGCTCTTTCTCGTACTGACGGATTTTGGCGCGGTTGGTGGCTTCCGTCTTGTTAAGCTTCTCTATGAGGAGGGCCACCTGCTCCCGGGAAGTGTCCAGCTGGTGGTTGATGGACTCGTAATCCGAGCTGAGGTTCTCGAAATCCGACTGCAGGGCCACCATCTGCTGGGCCAGTTCCTGCTTCTCTCCTTCCAGCTGGTTAACCAGGCCGTTGCGCTGGTACAGCATATAGCCCAGACCGCAGGCCAGGGCCGCTGCAACGCAGCAAAGCACTATCAAAGTGGTGCGCAAACCGCCTTTTTCTTTCCTTTCACGCTCTTGGCGTTCTATTCTCTCGAGGGGATCTTCTGTCATAATCAAAGTGGTTTTAATATTAATGCAAATATAGCTATATTTGTACAAATATCGTACTATTACGCTTGCTATGGACAATATCTTTTCCGCCAGGGTGGAAGCCGTACGTTCCCTCATGCAAAGCAACGGCTGGGATATCCTCATTCTCACAGGGAGTGATCCTCATGCCAGTGAATATCCGGCTCCCCGCTGGCAGCAGGTGCGCTGGGTATCCGGTTTCACCGGAGAGGCGGGAGACCTGGTAATTACCCAGAACCACGCCGGCCTCTGGACGGACACCCGTTATTTCATCCAGGCCAACCGGCAACTGGACGGAACCGGCATCCAGCTGCATAAGATGCGCGTTCCGGAGCAGGTTCCCATCCCGGAATGGATAGCCTCCCTGGGCATGGACGCCCCGGTGATCGCCATCGACGGACTGTGCCAGAGCGTAGAAGCGGTGAGGGCCCTGCAGGACGCGGTTCCATCGGCCTCCATCAAGGCCGTTCCGGACATTCTTTCCCCGCTTTGGGAGGACAGGCCCGCCATTCCCGTTTCCCCCATCATCACCCTGGGGGAGGACCTGGTGGGAGAATCCCGGGAGGCCAAGCTTCACTGGCTCCGGAAATGGATGATCCTCAAGGAAGCGGATGCCATCATGCTCTCCGCCCTGGACGAGATTGCCTGGCTGCTTAACATCCGCGGGGCCGATATTGAATACAATCCGCTGGTGATTTCGTACCTGCTGGTAACCATGGAACAGGTGTACTGGTTTGTCCAAAAGAACCCATCGGCCGATATGGACGAAGAGACGATGGACAGTTTTGGCGAGCTGCAGTCGGACGAGGTTACCATCTGCAACTATGAAGAGGTGGACCTTGCCCTTTCCACTTTTGTGGTGGAAGACGTGGAGCGCATCTATATAGACCCCGGCACGCTTAACATCCGGATTCGCGAAACCCTGGATGAAAACGGATACGACGTTGTGGAAGGCCCCTCGCCCATTCCGCTCA
This sequence comes from Bacteroidales bacterium, assembly GCA_024683255.1. The sequence continues at coordinate 27,168 of JAIKYL010000115.1, forward strand.
GGAAAGCCGTGAAAAACGCCGCCGAAATTGACGGAATGCGGGAAGCCCATCTGGAAGACGGGCTGGCCATGGAGCAGTTCCTGTATTGGCTGGAACGCCACGCCGGAGAGGTGAACGAATGGGAAGCCGCCTGCGAACTGGGCCGATTGCGTGCCCAGATTCCCGGCTACCGGGGCGACAGCTTTGAAACCATATCGGCCTACGGACCTTCAGGCGCCCTGCCGCACTATGTTACGCCCCGGGAAGGCTCCGCCCTGCTTGAAGCGCGCGGACTGTATCTGGTAGATTCCGGCGGGCAGTACCTCTTTGGCACCACTGACATTACCAGAACCGTACCCCTGGGCCCCTGCACGGCGCTGGAAGTGGAAGACTATACGTTGGTCCTTCGCGGACACATAGACCTGGCCATGGCCATCTTCCCCCGCGGAACCGCCGGCTGTCAGATAGACGCCCTGGCCCGGGAGCCGCTCTGGAGGGCCCGCCGCAACTTCGGCCATGGGACCGGTCACGGCGTGGGCTTCTTCCTGGGCGTGCACGAAGGACCGCAGGACATCCGCCAAAACTTCAACCGCCAACCCCTGGAGCCCGGCATGATCTGCTCCGACGAACCCGGTCTTTACCGGGAAGGCATGCACGGCGTGCGGCACGAGAACCTGGTCCTGTGCCGCAGCGTGGGGGATAACGAGTTTGGCTCCTGGCTGGGATTTGAAATCTTAACGCTCTGTCACTTTGATACTTCCTGCCTGGACGTCTCACTCCTGACGGCCGATGAGCGGGACTGGCTCAACAGCTACAACGAACGTGTCTACAGGGAGCTGTCTCCCCGCCTCCCGGCCGAAATAACCGCCTGGCTCCGAAAAAAGACCCAGGCGGTGTAACAGGCGGAAAAGTAAAATCTATTTATTCAGCGCATCGGCGCTGGCGATGAACTTGGCCAGCTCCTCGTCGGAGACGTGGTAATTCTGCATTTCTCCGGAGAAGTAGCTGTCGTAGGCACCCATGTCCACGAAGCCGTGGCCGGAGAGGTTGAAGAGGATGGTCTTCTGTTCGCCGGTTTCCTTGCACTTGAGGGCCTCCTTGATGGTGGCGGCAATAGCGTGGCAGCTTTCAGGAGCGGGGATGATGCCTTCCGTGCGGGCAAACAGCACACCTGCGGCGAAGGAATCCTTCTGCTCGATATCCACCGCTTCCATATAACCGTCCTTCATGAGCTGGGACAGGATTACACCGGCACCGTGATAGCGCAGGCCGCCGGCATGGATGGAAGCGGGCTTGAAGGTATGGCCCAGGGTGTACATGGGAAGAAGCGGGGTCATGCCTGCTTCATCGCCAAAGTCATATTCGAACTTGCCCTTGGTGAGCTTGGGGCAGGAGCAGGGCTCGGCCGCAATGAAACGGGTCTTCTTACCTTCCTGGATGTTGTGTCGCATGAACGGATAGGCAATGCCGGAGAAGTTGGAGCCACCGCCGAAGCAGGCAATCACAATGTCCGGATACTCGCCCGTCATGGCCATCTGCTTTTCGGCCTCCAGGCCGATGATGCTCTGATGCAGACACACATGGTTGAGCACGGAACCCAGGGCATATTTGCAGTTGGGAGTGCTCACGGCCAGTTCGATAGCTTCCGAGATGGCACATCCCAGAGAGCCCTGATCATTGGGATTCCGGGTGATGATATCCTTACCGGCACGGGTACTCATGGACGGGGACGGGGTAATGGCGGCGCCGAAGGTCTGCATGATGGAACGCCGATAGGGTTTCTGCTCATAACTCACCTTTACCATATAAACAGCGCA
>JAIKYL010000114.1 GCA_024683255.1 Bacteroidales bacterium
GGTAACGGTTACAACTCTTCCAAGTACTACAATTTCTCTCCTGTCTACAAGATTTCCGCAGACTACTCCACCATGGAAGAAGTCGATTGGGATGAAGTTGAGTGGTAATGCTTAAAGACTATTGTATTATGAAAAGAATAACTGGAATTTTCGCGATGCTGGGTCTTGCCCTTCTGCTGGTTTCCTGCGAGAAGGAAAAGATTCCCACAACCATCAACGAGGTGACCAACCTGTACACTGCACCGGCTGGCGCCGTGGAGATGTCTTCGCTCTCCAAGGCCGAATCCGTGTGGTCCCTTGACCGCCGCTACTTCAACCTGGATTTCGGTGCCCTTACCACCACACTGGTGGGCTATGACGCCATCCTCGCTCCCGGCCAGTACATACTGGGCGATGACAAGATCGGGAATGCTGTCCTCAGCAGTACCAAGGTTAACGGCCAGCAGCCCAGCGAAGGTTACATTACCGTGAACCGGGATGCCAACGGTACCTATTACATCAGTGCCACCGTGGACGGCGCCGTCTATGCATGGAACGGATCCCTCCCGTTCCAGGCCGATCCGGCAGCCACTGTTCTGTCCGTGCTTCAGCAGGCTCAGAGCAACGTGGCCAACGGTACCAATTCCGTTACCATGCAGCTCGCTACTGACGGAATCTCCCAGTCCATGGACTGGACCACCTGGCAGACCGTCTGGACCGGTGAAGGCGGCTATCTGGCGCTGGATCTTTACAGTGACGACGGCTACCTACACGAGGGCGTCTATACTCCCTGCGCAGTGGGCGGTGTCATCAATCCGGGCGAATTCGGGATTGGTTACGACACAACCATGCAGTGGGGTGATCAGGTCTATGAGATGAAGGACTGGGGTACCTGCTGGTGGGCCGTGTCCGGTGGCGCAGCCGTTGCCTCCAAGATTACCGGCGGTATCATTACCGTTACCAAACTGGAAGGCGACAAGGCCTGGCGTATTGCCTGGGGTGAAAAATACCCTGTGGAGTATATCTTCGAGGGCGATATCGCCGCGCTCACCAAGCCCAAGAAACCGGAAGGAGGAGCCAGCTTCGACTATGCCTTCACCGAGGAGGTTACCCCTGGCGACGGGGTTGACACCCACGCTATCAAGATTACTGACAAGAACGGGGAAGAAGTGGCCTACCTCGAGATCCTCACCGCCAACGGCCAGACGGATCTCTCCGGTTCCTATCCTTCCACTTCCTATGCCAGCGAGCCCGGTCAGATGCGTGACGGCTACAGCTTCCCGGATTGGGGCATCGCCGGTGGTTCCTACTATGTGGAAGGTGGCGAGAAGAAGTATATCGGCGCCGGTACCGCCACCCTGGTGATCACCAAGCTGGCAACAGGTGCCTATAAGTTCTCCTGCGAATTCTTCGACTATTCCGCCGCAGGGCCGGACTATGTCCCTGACGGTGGCGGTGAAGGCGATGAGGACCTCCCGGTCTACACCATGGAAGACACGGTTGCCGTGGACTGCACAGACGCCGATAACACCCTCTACGAAGACGTCGAATCCCATACCCTCGTATTGAAGGACGGCGACACCTTCGTGGCTCAGATCAAGCTCGTCCGCTCGGTGGGCACCAAAGACCTTTCCGGTGATTACACCGTGGGCGAATATGCCCATGAGAATATGGTTGCCGCCAACGGCTTCGACCTGGGAGCCATGTTCGGCATGGATCCCGGTTCCTGGGTCATCGGTTCCTACTATGTCCAGGACGGCGCCATCAAGGTCATCGAACCCGGAGAGACCATAAAGGTCACCTCCGTTGGTGAAAACACCTACAAGTTCGAAGGATCTACCGGATACAAATTTGTCGGCAAGCTATAATCCGGAGTAATACCTGAATTACAAATCGGGGCCGGTCGCACAGGCGGCCGGTCCCTTTTTCAATCGACTGCCATGAGAAAAATAACGCTACTGATTACCTGCCTTTCCCTGGTGACCGGCAGTTTGCTGAACGCCCAGGATTACCCCTTCCAGGATCCCAATCTCCCGGAAGAGGCCCGTCTGGACAACGCCGTCTCCCTGATGACGGTGGAAGAAAAGATTGCTACCATCACGGGACAGGGCGTTCCCCGGCTGGGGATTGCCGGTCCCGGTGCCACGGAAGCCATTCACGGCATCGTGCGTGGCGGTGATACTGAACTGCCCGGCCTCAATACCGGCCAGTTTGGCGGCGGTGGCGGCTGGCCCGGCTGGACGCCTCCCAAATACCGCAACAGTACCGCTTTCCCCCAGGCTTACGGCGTGGGAGAGACTTGGGACCGCGAAATGGCGCACATCGTTGGCGACGTAATGTCCTACGAGGCACGTTTCTATTCCAACGGCAATCCTTACATGAAATGCCTGGTTCTGTGGGCTCCCAATGCCGATCTGGCCCGTGACCCCCGCTGGGGCCGCACGGAGGAGAGCTTCGGCGAGGATCCCTACCTGGTGGGCGAACTGGTTGCCGCCGAGGTGAAGGGCATCCAGGGCGATGATCCCACCTACTGGCGGGGCGCCGCCCTCATGAAGCATTTCCTGGCAAACAGCAACGAGGACAACCGTTACCGTACGGACTCCCGCTTTGACGAGGAACTCTTCCGCGAATACTACAGCTACGGCTTCTGGAAAGGCGCCAAGGCCGGGGCCATGTCCCTGATGACCGCCTACAACGCCTACAACGGCATCCCCTGCATCGCCGCTCCCTTCATCAACGAAATCCTCTTTGAGGAATGGGGAATGAAGGGAACCATCGTGGACGACGCGGGTGCGCTCCGCTTCATGTACCAACCGGGCATGCACGAATATGCCAAGGACGAGAACGAAGCCGTCCAGATGGCCCTAGAGGCGGGTCTTACCCGTTTCATCGATGCCCGTCCCGCCCAGGTACAGGCCGCCTATGACGCCGGATTCCTCTCCGAGGACCTCCTGAACGAGCGCACCAAGAGCAACCTCCGCACCATGCTCCGCCTGGGTCTGATGGACGCCGCCTGTCCGTATGACGCACAGGAATTCGGCTCCGACGAAGACCTTCCCTGGGAGCGTCAGGAATTCAAAGACAAGGCCCGTCTGGTAACGCAGAAATCCGTTGTTCTCCTCAAGAACGAAGGAAAGCTGCTCCCCCTGGACAAGAACAAGGTCAAAAAGATCGCCGTCTTTGGCAACAGGGCCGAAAAGGTGCTCAAGGACTGGTACGGCGCCCTGCCGGCCTATCGCGTGAGCCCGCTGGAAGGCATCCAGGCCAAGGTGGAAGGCACCGACGTGGAAGTGAAGTTCCAGCGCTGGGACTCCGACGGCAGTGCACAGGAACTGGCCAAATGGGCCGATGTCTGCATTGTGTGCGTGGGTAACTCCCCCGCTACCAGCCCGGACTGGGACGCCCAGTCCGTCCAGTCCCCCTGGGGCTACGGCGTAACGGCCGGTGACGGACGCGAATCCCTGGACCGCCGCAGCCTGCAGCTGGAAAGCGAAGACCTCATCAAGGTGGTCTGGCAGGCCAACCACAACACCGTGGTAACCCTCATCTCCAGCTTCCCCTTCGCCATCAACTGGACTGCCAAGAACGTTCCCGCCATCGTGCACATGACGCAGTGCAGCCAGGAGCTGGGCAATGCCCTTGCCGATGTCCTCTTCGGCGATTACAACCCCGCCGGACGTCTCACCCAGACCTGGGTAACCGACATCCTGGAGCTTCCCAACATGCTGGATTACGACATCCGCCACGGCCGCACCTACATGTACGCCAAGTCCAAACCCATCTTCCCCTTCGGCTTCGGCCTCAGTTATACCAGCTTCAAGTATTCCAAGATGAAGGTGCGCAAGGACGGTGACAACTACGTGGTTTCCTTCAACCTCAAGAACACCGGTTCCCGTGACGGCGAGGAGGTGGTCCAGGTTTACGCCAAATTCCGCGACGACGACGCCTCCAAACGCCTGCGCGGCTTCGAGCGTGTGGCCGTCAAGGCCGGCGAAACCGTTCCCGTACAAATCGTCATCCCGGCCGACGACCTCAAGCTCTGGGACAGTGAAAAGCACGGATGGGCCTTCCGGGGCAGGAAGGTGAAACTGCTGGTGGGCGCCTCTTCGGAGGACATCCGCCTCAAGAAAAACATGAGATTCTGATACACCAATTTAACAACACACTGTATGAAAAAGATTTTAACTATCATGGCCATGGCTCTCCTTGCCGTTTCCACCCTCTCCGGACAGGAGCTCACCAACTTCGCCATGGGCGGACGCGGTCCCCGCATCGTCTCCCCCGAAGTGAAGGACGGTAAAGTGACCTTCCGGCTTGCCGCCAACTACGCTACCCGCGTCCAGCTTTCCGGCAACTGGATGGCCAACCCCTGGACCGGCACCGAAGAAATGGTGAAGGGCGAAGGCGGCGTATGGGAAATCACCATCGACGCCCCGGAACCGGAAATCTACACCTACAATTTCATTGTGGACGGCGTTTCCGTTAACGACCCTCTCAACGACAAGGTGCAGCGTGACGGTACCCGTTACCTGAACATGCTCTTCATCCCCGGCGAACGCAGCGAGAACTATTACGAGGCCACCCAACACGGCTCCGTAACCTATCGCTGGTACGACTCCCCCAGCCTGGGCATCTCCCGCCGCATGACGGTTTATACCCCGTACGGCTACGAGAAGAATCCCAAGGCCAAGTATCCGGTGCTGTACCTCCTCCATGGCGGCGGCGGTGACGAAGAAGCCTGGACCTCCATGGGCCGCGCCGCCCAGATCCTGGACAACCTCATCGAGAAGGGT
>JAIKYL010000131.1 GCA_024683255.1 Bacteroidales bacterium
GCTGAAGCCCGGGAACCGCATCGCACTCATCGGCCCGAATGCCGACGACGCCCAGATGCAATGGGGCAACTATAATCCCATCCCCGAACAGACCATCACCCTGGCCGATGCCCTCCGGGAGCGCGTTCCCGGGCTGGTGACCTTCCGCGGCTGCGGCATCGTGGGGACGGAATATATGCCCCAATCCAACCATCCGTTCGCGCAGGCGATGGACATGACGGACGAGCAGCTGGAAGCCGTCGCCAAGCAGTACGCCGTGGGGGTTGCGGATGTCAAGAGGTACATAGACCGGGAAAAGCTGATGCGTTCGAGTTTCTTGCCGCAGTGGGACAAGGACGCGGTTCTGAAGCAGCTGGAAGGGATTGACATTGTGATTTTTGCCGGCGGTATTTCGCCGCGTTTCGAGGGCGAGGAAATGCCTGTGGAACTGCCCGGATTCAAGGGCGGGGACCGGACGGACATCGAACTCCCGCAGGTGCAGCGCCTCTTCCTCAAGGCCCTGCACGACGCCGGGAAGAAGGTGGTCCTGGTGAACTTCTCCGGCTGCGCCATCGGCCTGGAAGCGGAGACGGAAAGCTGCGACGCCATCCTCCAGGCCTGGTATCCCGGCGAGGAGGGCGGAGCCGCCATTGCCGATGTCCTCTTTGGCGACGTGGCTCCGTCCGGCAAGCTTCCGGTCACCTTCTACCGCCATGTGGACCAGCTTCCCGACTTCGAGGATTACAGCATGAAAGGCCGTACGTACCGCTATTTCACCGGCAGTCCGCTCTTCGCCTTCGGCCATGGCCTCAGCTATACCACCTTCCAATACGGCAAGGCCCGGGTAAGGGGAAACAGCATCGAGATCCCCGTCAGGAATACCGGGAACCGGGATGCCGATGAAGTGGTCCAGCTCTATGTGCGCCGCCCCTCCGATGCGGAGGGCCCGCTCAAGAGCCTCCGCGCTTTCCGCCGGGTAACGGTCCCCTCCGGAAAAACTGTGAAGGTGTATCTCCCGCTGACGGAAGAGACCTTCCTGGGCTGGAGCGAAGCGGCACAGGATATGGTTCCCCTTTCCGGCAAATGGGAGCTTCTGTACGGTGGAAGTTCCGATGTTTTACAAAGTATCTCCTACAACAGAAAATAAATTTTGCAAAATTTCTTTCGATTTATTTTGTTTTTAACTTTCGTTTTCTTATCTTTGCAGAGGTTATTTGTATATAGCGAAAAATGTGGGTTAAAAATGGTTAGAATGTGGACGTCCGGCGCAGGGATTGCGCCGGACGTTTGCTTTATATAATATAAGGTATTACAGTACTTCCACTTTCAGCTCCCGGATGCTTTCTGTCTGGGCGGGCGTGATCTGGCTGTCGGTGATGAGCGTATCAATGAGGGAAAGGCGGCCCAGGGAAGCGAAGGAACTGACCCCGATCTTGGAGGAATCGGCCAGCAGATAGACTTTGTCGGCAGCCCGGACCATGGCCGATTTTACGACCAGGTCGCTCAGGGAAGGGTAGGTGAGCTGCATGTCCGCCGAGATGCCGGCGGTGGCCAGGAAACATTTGTTCACGTGGATTCCCTTGAAGGTGACGGCAGCCATGTCTCCGGTCAGGGACAGGGTAGGGGCCTTGAATTCGCCGCCCGAAACAATGAGGTTGACGCCCGGGTTTCCGCCCAGAATGAGGGCGATGTTGAGGGCATTGGTAATGACATTCAGGTTTTTGAAACCCGTCATCAGTTTCGCCAGTTCCGTGGTGGTGGTGCCGGAGTCCAGGATGATGCTGTCCCCTTCCTGGATCAGGGAAACCGCTTTCCGGGCCACTTCCTTCTTTTCTTCCGATCTGACGGATTCATTGATGAGCGTGCCCGTAGTGGCAAAGTTTCCCACGTCTTTCAGGAAGGCTCCGCCGTATTCCCGTTGGACATATCCCATCTCTTCCAGAGACTCCAGATCCTGCCGGATGGTTACTTCCGAAACTTTGAAGATTTTTGAAAGCTTTTGCACTTTGGCGTGTCCGTCTTCACGGATCAGGTTCAGGATTTCCTGCCTGCGTTGGTTCAGTGGCATATGGTTTTGGCTTTAAGTTGTTTGCAAAGATACGCATTTTGCTGAGGAAAACGGCCATTTTTCGGAAAATTTTGTTTTTCGTCCAAAAAACTTTCGATTTCTTTTGTTTTTAATTTTCGATTTCTTATATTTGCAAAAGAAAACGAATAACACTAAAAAGGAAAATATGGATATCCCGCAACTAAAACTCATTTCAGAAAGAAGCAGGAGAAGGTTGATCGAGGTCATTTACCAGGCCCGCGCCGGTCATACCGGTGGTGACCTTTCCTGCCTGAATGTCCTTACGGCCCTTTATTTCCATACTTTAAATATCAATAAGGGCAAGTTGACCGATCCGGACAGGGACCGTTTCATTCTCAGCAAAGGCCACTGCGTGGAGGCCCTTTTCGTCACGCTGGAGGCCAAAGGCATCCTGGAAAAGGCCGTTTTGGACACGCTGGGCCAGTTTGCTTCCCCCCTGGCTGGCCATCCTACGGTGAACGTCCCGGGCATTGAAGTGAATTCCGGCGCCCTGGGACATGGCCTCTCCATCGGAGCAGGCATGGCGATGGCCGCCAAAATGGATGGCAAGGATTACAAGACCTATGTACTGATGGGGGATGGCGAGCAAGGGGAAGGTTCCATTTACGAAGCCGCCATGGCCGGCCGTCAGTACAAGTTGGACAACCTGGTCGCCATCATCGACCGGAACCACCTGCAGATCAGCGGCAATACGGAGGATGTCATGGCCATAGACGACATCCGGACCAAATGGACGGCCTTCGGTTGGGAGGTGGTGGACATGGACGGGGACGACATGGAAGATATCGTCCGCGTCCTGGACGCCTTGGATTTCAAGGGCGGAAAACCGCATCTGATCATTTCCAACACCACCAAGGGAAAAGGGGTTTCCTATATGGAGAATGTGGCCAAGTGGCACCACGGTGTCCCCACTGCGGAACAGTATGCCCAGGCCTTGGAAGAAATCGATACCCGAATCAACGAAATGGAGATTGCCTTATGAACGCCTGCAGAAAAGTTTTTACCGAGACCCTTCTTGCGCTTGCGCGCGAAGATAAGGATATCGTAGCCGTTACCACCGATGCCCGCGGCTCTGTCACGCTGGGTGATTTTGCCAAGGAGCTTCCCGCCCAGTTTGTGGAGTGCGGCATTGCCGAACAGGATGCCGTCGGGATCTCCGCCGGCCTCTCCCATAGCGGAAAGAAGGTATTCTGCTGCGGCCCCGCCTGTTTCTATGTGGCCCGCAGCCTGGAGCAGGTGAAAGTGGATATGGCCTATAGCGGGAATCCCGTGAAGATTCTGGGGGTGAGCGGCGGCGTGGCCTACGGGGCCCTCGGCGCCACCCACCACAGTCTGCACGATATAGCCGTGCTCCGGACTTTCCCGGGCATGAACGTGGTCCTTCCGAGCGACGGCCGCTTCACGGCCAAGCTGGTGAAGTTCCTGGTGGATTTCCCGGAACCGGTGTATGTCCGCGTTGGCCGCGCTGCCGTTCCGGATGTGTATGAGAACGATGATTTCAACTTTGAAATCGGGAAGGCCAATACTCTTCTGGAAGGCCGTGACCTCACCATTATCGGAACGGGTGAAACCGTATGGCATGCCCTGGAGGCCGGCAGGCGGCTGAAAGAAAAGGGAGTGAACGCCCGGGTACTGGACCTTTCCTGGATCAAGCCCTTCGACCGGGAAGCGGTTTTGAAAGCCGCCCGGGAGACCGGCCGTATCATTACCGTAGAGGAGCACAGCCGTTTCGGCGGCCTGGGCGCCCTGGTGACGGAAGCCATTTCCGAGCATCCCGTCCCGGTCCGCATCCTGGGTATCCCGGACGAGAATGCCATCCACGGCAGCAATGCGGAAATCTTCCATTACTATGGGATTGATGCCGACGGCATTGTAAAGGCTGCCACCGAGTTTGCAGGGCATCCTGCCAAGATGTTCGACGCCGTAGCACAAAAATAATATGGAATATATCATCTCAGTCGACCAGAGCACCCAGTCCACCAAGGCCCTCCTTTTCAAGGAAGACGGCACTGTGGTGGCATCGGCCTCCCGTTCCCATCAACAGATTTATCCCCGCGAGGGCTGGGTGGAACACGATCCCGAAGTGCTTTATCAGAATACCGTGGCCGTGATCCGGGAAGTGGCCGCGAAGGCCGATGGCCCCGTCTCCCTGTCCCTCACGAACCAGCGGGAGACCGTGGTGGTGTGGAACCGCCTGAGCGGAAAACCCGTCTGCAACGCCGTGGTATGGCAGTGCATGCGGGGGAAAGACATCTGCGATGCACTCAAGGCTTCCGGCCACAGCGCCCTGGTCAAAGCGCGCACCGGCCTGTTGATAGACCCTTACTTCTCCGGCAGCGGGGTAAAATGGATTCTGGACAACGTGGACGGCGCCCGTGAAGCCGCCGAAAGGGGAGAACTCCTGATGGGAACGGTGGAGTGCTGGCTCATCTGGCGCCTCACCGGCGGAAAGGTCCATGCCACGGACTACACCAACGCTTCCCGCACCCTGCTTTTCAACATCCATACCCTGGACTGGGACCGGGACATGCTGGATCTTTTCACCATTCCCGCCTCCATGCTGCCGGAAGCGCGTCCCTCGGACGCCCGCTTCGGCGAAACCACCGTGGAAGGCCTTTTCCCGGTGCCCGTCCCCATTGCCGGCGTGCTGGGAGACAGCCACGGCGCCCTGGTGGGCCAGATGTGCTTCACGGAAGGATTGGGCAAAGCCACCTACGGAACCGGTTCTTCCGTGATGGTGAATATCGGCGAAAAGTTTGCCGATGCACCGGAAGGCCTGGTGACATCCGTGGGCTTCGCCGCCCTGGGAAAGGTCTTTTATGCCTTCGAGGGCAATATTCACTGCACCGGGGCCACCATCACCTGGCTCAAGGACCAGCTGGGGCTCATTTCCAGTCCCGGCGAGATTGAGGCCGTCGCCACCTCCGTTCCGGACAACGGCGGGGTGTATTTTGTCCCGGCTTTCGCCGGCCTCGGCGCCCCCTGGTGGCATCCGCAGGTGCGGGCCCAGATTTCCGGCATGACGCTGGGCTCTTCCCGCGCCCATCTCTGCCGGGCCGCCCTGGAGAGCATCGGCTACCAGGTGGCCGACCTGGTGAATGCCATGACCCGGACCGCCGGCATCGCCCTTCAGGAGATCCGCGTGGACGGCGGCCCCACCAAAAACGCCTTCCTGATGCAGTTCCAGAGCGATTTGCTGCAGGTGCCCGTCGTGCGCAGCGAGGTGGAGGACGCCTCGGCCTTCGGCGCCTTCGTGATGAATGGCTTCGCCCTGGGACGCTGGCACAGCTTCCAGGAGGCCCTGTCCGTGTGGAACGGCGAGAAGCCGGTGCTCCCGCAGCCCTACCAGACGGTCTCTGCGGCCTATGAAGGCTGGCAGAACGCTGTAAACCAACTGATTAAATAACATTTAAAACACATAGCTTATGTACAAAAACGGTAAAAAAATGTGCTTCGGTGTCATCATCGGCACGCGCGCTTATTTCAATCCGGACCTCGCCATCGATGTCCGCAAGGAACTTCTCCGCGTCCTGGACGAATGCGGGTATGAGTATGTGATCCTTCCCGAGGATGCAACCCCCACCGGCAGTTCTTCCATCGAAACCCGCGAAGACGGCCTCAAGGTGGCTGCCCAATTCCGTGCCCACCGCGACGACATCGACGGTATCATCGTTGCCCTGCCGAACTTCGGCTTCGAGATTGGCATCATCAATGCCATCAACGAGGCCAACCTGGGCGTTCCCGTCCTGGTGCAGGCTTATGACGACTACAATGACAAAGTAGACCTGGACAGCCGCCGGGATGCTTTCTGCGGCAAGATTTCCGTCTGCAACAATCTTTATCAGTATGGTATTCCGTTCTCCGACACCACCTACCACACCTACGACATCTACGACCCGCTGGTGAAGGCCGATATCATCAAGTTCGCCGGCATCTGCCGCGTGGTGAACGGCCTGCGCCACTGCCGCATCGGCCAGATCGGCACCCGTCCGCTGGGCTTCAACACCTGCCGCGCCAGCGAGAAGCTTCTCCAGAAGTACGGCATCACCGTGGTTCCCGCCGACTTGTCCGAGATTCTGTTTGCCGCCGAGAAGATTTCCGAGGACGATCCCGAGTACATCGCCAAGAACAAGAGCATCCACGAGTATGCCCATGTTCCCGCCAACTACGAGGATAAGATGCCCCTGGTGACCAAGTTCGGCGTGGCGGTGGACCGCTGGACCAAAGCCAACGAGTGCGACGCCCTGGCCATCCAGTGCTGGGATTCCCTGGAGATCAACTTTGGATGCGCCCCTTGCGTAATTATGTCCATGCTCTCCGACTCGCTCATCCCCAGCGCCTGCGAGACCGATATCGCCGGTGCCGTCTCCATGTACGCCCTGACGCTGGCCTCCGGCGAGGCGTCGGCCCTGATGGACTGGAACAACAACTTCGCCCAGGAGAGGGAGAAGTGCGTTTGCACCCACTGCGGTAACTATGCCTGCGGCTTCGTGGGTAATAAGGACCTCAAGCTCACCCCGCTGGGCGTGCTGGGCCGCACCCTTGGAAAGGTTAAGACCTTCGGTGCCGTGAGCGCCAAGGTTTCCGAGGGCGATTTCACCTTCTTCCGCATCTCCACCGACGACCCGAAGGGCTGCATCAAGGCCTATCTGGGCGAGGGCGAGATCACCAGCGATCCGTACGGCATGGACGGCTGCATCGCCGTGACCAAGGTTCCGAACCTCCAGAAGCTCATGAAGCACGTTTGCCGCAACGGTTTTGAACACCATGTGGCCGCCTGCCGCACCCATGTGGCCGACATCCTCCAGGATGCCATCGAGAACTATCTGGGCTGGGATCTGTATGTTCATGAATAATCGATAGAACGCTATGGTACTTGTCACCAATGTCACCCTGGCCATGATCTGCTGCATCTATTGCTGCATCTGCTGGGGCTCCTGGGCCAACACCCAGAAACTGGTCCAGAAGAAGGACTGGAAGTCGTTCCTGTTCTACTGGGACTACATCATCGGCTTTTTCATCACGGCGGTCATCGGCCTTTTGGCCTTCAACGGCGGCCATCTGTTTGAGAACCTCAATTGGCAGAGCGTGGTGTGGCCCCTGCTGGGCGGCCTCATCTGGAATACGGCCAATATCTTCCTCACGGCCTCCATCGGCGTGGCAGGCATGTCGGTGGGCTTCCCCATCGGCGGCGGCCTGGGCTGGGTAGGCGGCATCATTTTCAACTACTTCAGCTCCGGTTTCACCGGCAACAAGGCCATGCTCTGGATCGGCGTCGTACTGGCTGTGCTGGCCATGGTCCTTTGCGCCGTTTCCTACAGCAAACTGGCCGGCAAGGAGAAGAAGAGCCCCAAGGCGGGCATCATCTTCGCCCTCATCTCCGGTATCGGCTTCGCCTTCTTCTTCGGCCTGGTGGTGAAGGGCACGGCCCCCAGCTTCGGCGGCGTGGGCACCCTGAGCCCCTATCAGAGCGTGTTCTTCTTTGCCCTGGCCGTGCTGGTGAGCACCCTGTTCCTGTGCCCGGTGGCCATGAACCACTCCGTGGAGGGCAAGTCCACCATCCAGGATTATTTCCGCAGCGGAGACACCCGCACCCACCTGATCGGCATGCTGGGCGGTTTTATCTGGATGAGTGGTATGGTCATCAGCTTCATGAGCGCCCAGGCACCCGTGAACAAGGCGGTCGCTTACGCCTTGTCCAATGCCTCCCCGCTGGTGGCGATGATCTGGGGCGTCCTCATCTGGAGAGAGTTCAAGGAGGCGCCGAAGGGAACGATGAAATACGTGTATGCCATGTTCCTGAGCTTCCTGGCCGCCCTGGTAATCATCGCGCTTTCCAATTAGCAGACCAAATATTAATCAACCAAATATCAACTTAATTAACCAATTCAATGAAAAGAATCCTTTCATTAGCAGCGATGCTGGTTCTGGGCGCAGGCCTTGCCTTCGCCCAGGGCAACATCACTGTGTCAGGTACTATTCTGGATGAACAGAACCTGCCTATGATTGGTGTCGGCGTCGTACAGCAGGGTACTACCAACGGTACCACCACTGGTGTCGACGGTAAGTACACCGTTACGGTGCCCCGCGGCGCCAACATCGAATTCTCCTTCGTGGGTTACTCCACGCAGGTGATTCCCGCCAACCAGGCCGTCATCGACCTGGTGATGGAACCCGACACCAACCTGTTGGAAGAAACCGTGGTCATCGGTTACGGCGTCCAGCGCAAGAGCGACGTCACCGGTGCCATTTCCCAGGTGAAGGCCGAGGATCTGGAAAACCGTTCCGTGACGGACGTGCAGAGTTCCCTGCAGGGTAAGACGGCCGGTGTGCAGCTGATTTCCCTGTCCGGCGCCCCCGGTTCCGAATCCTCCATGCGTATCCGCGGTTATTCTTCCAACTCTTCGTCCGACCCGCTGTATGTGGTGGATGGTCTCCGCATGAAGAGCATCTCCCAGCTGGATCCGAACGACATCGAGAGCATGGAAGTGCTGAAGGATGCCGCCTCCGCCGCCATTTACGGCGCCCAGGCCGGTAACGGCGTGGTCCTGATCACCACCAAGAAGGCCGCCCAGGGCCGCCGCATCATCCGCTACGACATGCAGCTGTCCCTCCAGAACATGGTCCATATCCCGCAGGCGCTCAATGCCAAGGATTACCTGACCTGGGTCAAGGAAGGGAACCTGGTTTCGGATGATATCATCAATAAATACTATGACGGAGTAACGGATACCAACTGGGCCGATGTGGCTTTCGAACAGGGTATCATGCAGCGTCACAACATTTCCTTCCAGGGCGCCAACAACAACGGTTCCCTCTACGCTTCTGTTTCCTACCTGAACAATGACGGTCCGGTCATTACCGACCAGGATTCTTTCTCCCGTCTCACGGCCACCGTGAACGCGGATTACAAGATCAAGGACTGGCTCAAGTTCACCACCAACAACAGCTTCGGATACAGCAGTTCCAAGAGCGTCCGTGCGGGTGGCATGTATTCCCTCCCGGCCTCCGTCATCCAGATGGACCCGCTCACCCCTGTCACGTATCCTGCCAACAATCTTCCCGACCATATCCAGTCCCTTGTGGACCAGGGACATATCTTCGTGAAGGACGAGAACGGGGATTATTATTCCATGTCGCCTTACCAGGAGTCCAACAACATCAACCCCTGGATCCATGTGAAGTATTCCGATCCGATGAGCAAGCGCTTCGACCTCAGGGGCACCACCTCGCTGGATTTCACCGCAATCCCGTACGTGACCGTGACTTCCCGCCTGGGTTACACCATCAACAGCTCGATCAGCAATACGGTTACCTGGCCCAACGTGACCAACACCGATACGGTGACGGACTATGTCTCCATCAACGCATCGGCCGGTACCAACAGCTACTATCAGTGGGAGAACTTCGCCAACTTCAACAAGACTTTCGCCCGCAAGCACAACGTAAGCGCCATGGCCGGTATGTCCTATTCCTGGCGTACCAATTACAATGTGAATGCCTCCATCTCCGGTACGGGCCTCGATAACCTGGGTATCACCAAACTGGATCCGAACTATGCGTACTTCGCCAACCAGACCGGTACGGCCACCAAGACCGTGAGCGGCGGTGAAACCCGCAACTATGCCGAGCTTTCCTACTTCGGCCGTCTTTCGTATGACTTCGACAACCGTTACTACATCCAGGCTTCCCTGCGTGCCGATGCGGCCGACCTCTCCATCCTTCCGCTGAACACCCGCTGGGGTTTCTTCCCGGCCGTTTCCGGTGGTTGGACGATCTCCCGTGAGAACTGGTTCCGCAACCTGGGCCTCACCCCGGTGAGCCATTTCAAGATCCGTGCTTCCTGGGGCCAGAACGGTTCCATCGCGGGCCTGAGCAATTATATGTACGCTGCGACCATCGCATCCACCATCAAACTCGGTATGGAATCCGGAAACAGCTATGCGACCGGATCCCTCCCCAACGCCATCGGCAACTACAACCTGAAGTGGGAGACCTCCGAGCAGATTGACCTGGGTCTGGACCTGCGGATGTTCCAGGACCGCCTTACCTTCACCTATGATTACTTCATCAAGAACACCAAGGACCTGATCATGCCCAGCGTAACATCCTCCCTGGTGGTGGGCGGTACCCTTTCTCCCATCAATGCCGGTAATGTCAGTAACCGCGGCCATGAGTTCGAACTCTCCTGGAAGGATAAGATCGGGGACTTCACCTACTCGGTAAGCGGCAACCTGGCCACCCTGAAGAACGAGGTTACCTATGTCTATGAAACCCTGACCCGCGTTTCCGGCGGCTCCGGCGGCAGCGGCATCACCACCTATTTCGAGAAGGGTTACCCCATCTGGTACATGCGCGGTTATGAATACGGCGGCGTGAACCCTGCTACCGGTGAACCGACCTTCGTGGACCACGACGGCAATCCGGATGTGATGAGCGATGCCGATAAGGTGATGATTGGTTCCGGTATTCCGGACTTCACCTATGGTATCACCATCAACCTGGGTTACAAGGGCTTCGACCTGGTGGCCTTCGGCAGTGGCGCAGCCGGCAACGAGATTGCCTACGCCGTGCCCCGTTCCACCCGTACCCAGGCCAACACCCTCCAGTACATCTTTGACAACCGCTGGAAGAATCCGGGAGACAACTCCCTGTATCCGAGCGCCAAGCTGGGCGGTTGGGAAAGTGCCAGCTATGCCAACTTCCTGGAGAGCTCCGCGTACGTGTTCGACGGTTCCTACTTCAAGATCAAGCAGCTCCAGCTGGGATACACCCTGCCCAAGAAGTGGCTGGAAAAGATCGCCATCAACAGTCTCCGCCTGTATGTCTCCCTGGATGATTGGTTCGTGTTTACCAAATACCCGGGTTTCGATCCGGAGGTGTCCGTCAGCTCCAGTGGCCTTGGTATCGACTATGGTCAGTACCCGACCATCAAGAAGACCGTCTTTGGACTTAATATTTCCTTCTAAGCGCTTAAAGGAGAAAGAATTATGAAACTTAGATATATCATTGCAAGCATTCTCGGCGCCAGCGCTCTTCTGTTAGCCGCTTCCTGCTCCAAGAATTTGGATATTCCCCAGCACAGCGTCGTTTCCATCGACGATTTCTATCAGACCGACACCGAGGCTGAAGAAGCCATCGTGGCTGCATACTACCAGTTCAAGACCGTCCATTCCGGCGGTACCTCCAGCGCTGCCTGGCTGATGAACTTCCTGGGTGACGAACTCTGGGTCGGCGGCGGTTCCCGTGCCGACGGTACGTACTACCAGTACAGCGAGTTTACCTTCACCGACGGTAACGGCGTGGTGAAGAACCTCTATGCCGGACTTTACACCCTTATTTACCGCTGCAACCTGGTGATTGAGCGCGTCACCGGCGATTCCGCCGTCATGAAGCGCGCCCGGGCCGAAGCCCTTACCATGCGTGCCTGGGCCAATTTCGAGCTGGTCACCCTGTGGGGGACTGCTCCGCTCGTGGACCATATCCTGAACCAGGACGAGTACCTGCAGGGCAACAGCGAGTCCGTCAGCGTCCTCTGGAACGCCATTGAGACCGACCTGAACGAGGCCATCTCCAGCGGCGCCCTCACCGACGTGACCGGTACGTACCGCCTGACCAAGGCCTTCGCCCAGGCCATGCTCGGCAAAGCCCAGCTGTGGCAGAACAAGTATTCCGAGGCTGCCGCCACCTTCGACCAGATCATCAATAGCGGCAAGTTCTCCCTCCAGACCGACCTGAAGGACTTCGGTACCATCCGGGGTGATGTCACTGCGGAAGACCTCTTCTGCATGCGCGGTATTGACGATGCCTCCAATTCCGGCCCCAACGCCACCTACCACGGCATGTGGACGGGTCTGCGTGCCGAGAAGTACGAGTACAACTACGACAAATCCCGCCCGGCGACAGCCAACTTCGCCACGTATCCTTTCGGTTTCCAGGTGAATGTGACCAAGTCCCTTTACGACAAATTCCTGGAGGTGGAAGGTGCCGACGGTTACCGCCTGAACAACTTCGTCCTCACGTATCAGCAGATGCAGGACGAGTTCAACACCCGCGTGAAGGAAGGTATGTCCATCTATGACTGCGAAGGCCTGTTCAACCGTAAGTATATGATCTGGAAAGACAACGGCTCCGCTTACCGCTATCCGCTGCCCGACCACATCATGCGTTACGACGAGGTGCTCTGTTTCGCTGCCGAGGCCCAGTTCCAGGCCGGTAATCAGGACAAGGCCCTGAATTACATCAACCAGCTCCGTACCCGTGCCCAGGCCCCGCAGGCCACCAGCATCGACCTTCAGGTGATCAAGGACGAGTCCTGGATGGAACTCTGCTTCGAGGGTCTCCGTTACCAGAACCTGCTCCGCTGGGGTGAGGCTTCCGCCCGGCTCTCCAACCGTGGCGCCACCCATCCGGAACTCCAGCCGGACGGCACGGTGAACTATGTCCGCTACAATGCGGATGGCACCGTCGGCTTCAAGACCGGCAAGCATGAGCTGCTTCCTTTCCCGGCCGATGAGATGGCTGTCAATCCGAACATGACCCAGAACCAGGGATGGTAATCGTCCCCTAATCCCATGAATCCCGCCCGACGCCTGGACAAAGGGCCTCGGGCAGGTTTTTTAAAAGACCCATCGATATGAAAAAGATATTTTCCCTTTTTGCCGCCCTTTGCATCGGCCTGACGGCCTTTGCCCAGCAGAACCTGTTTATTTCCCAGGACATCGAATCCGGTACCGTTGACGCGGAGGGCCGCGTGACCTTCCGTCTCATCGCCCCCGACGCGAAAAAAGTGCAGATTGCGGGCGACTTCATCAAGAAGGACGTCCAGCAGCACATCGCGGGCATGGTGGGCGCCGGCCAGATCGACATGAAAAAAGGAAAGGACGGCACCTGGACCTATACGTCCAACCCGCTCCCTTCCGAACTGTACAGCTACACTTTCCTGGTAGACGGTGTGCCGGTGCTGGATCCCAACAATCCGCACGTGTACCGTGACTTTGCCACCGTTACCAATGTCTTCCTGGTGGGCGGGGGACTGGCCGACCTGTTCAAGGTGGCCGATGTCCCGCACGGCTCGCTGGTGGCCAAATGGTACCATTCCTACGGCATCGGCAAGGACCGCCGGCTGAACGTGTACCTGCCGGCCGAATACGATGCCAATCCCTACAAGCAGTATCCGGTGCTGTACCTGCTGCATGGCAGCGGCGGCGACGAGAACGAGTGGACCATCTTCGGCCGCGCCGTCCAGATTATGGACAACCTCATCGCCCAGGGCAAGGCCGAACCCATGATTGTGGTGATGCCCAACGGGCATGCCGAAATGCAGGCCGCGCCCGGCGAGAGCTCCCTGGGCTACTACAAGCCGTTCCATTTCCGTGATCCGGAAGGAAAGTATGTGGCCAACTTCATGGAGATTGTGAATTTCATCGACAGGAACTTCCGCACCATCCCCGAGAAGGAAGGCCGTGCCATTGCAGGCCTTTCCATGGGCGGCGGACATTCGGTGAATATTTCCCGAACCTACCCCAACGTGTTCGACTATGTGGGCGTATTTTCTGCCGGCGGACGTATTCACGAGCTGGACGAGAACGACCCTGCCAACAAGGCGATTATGGACGGCGTACGGCAGCAGATTGCCAATGGTGTATCGGCCTACTGGATTGGCGTGGGCAGGGAGGATTTCCTCTTTGAGACCGCCAAGACGTATTACGAAGATCTCAAGGCCCTGGGCATGCCCAACCTGAGTTTCCGTGAAAGCGACGGCGCCCATATCTGGAACTGCTGGCGCCTGTATCTTTCTGAGTTTGCTCCGCTCCTTTTCAAGAAGTAGCTGAGTATGAGAAAGTTACTATACGGTTTTTCCCTCTTCTGCCTGGCCGCCTGTGCCGGGCAGAAGGCTTTGGCTCCCGAAGACCTGGCCACCCCGGTGGACAAGAGCACCCAGGAGCGGATCCTCATTACAACGGACCTGGAGTGTGACGACATGAACGGTATCCTCCTGAGCCTTCTGTATTCCGACCAATATGATCTTGCCGGCATCGTCTGGACGGCCGGCATGTACCACTTCCAGGGGGACGGCGGCCTGCACACCCTGGGGCAGATCACCCCGCATTTCCGCTGCAACGCCCAGCATTGCGAGCACCGCGTAAAAACGGCGGCCGACCTCACGGAGTACCGTCCGGTAGACCCTACCTGGCTGCCCCGTGTGCTGGATTACTATGAGCAGGATTACCGCTTCCTGAGCCGGAACAACCCCAATTATCCCACCCCGGAGTACATCCGCAGCATCACCAAGGTGGGCAATATCGAATTCGAGGGCGACTACCGCTTCGAGACCGAAGGCTCCAACTTCATTGTGGAGAAGATCCTGGACGACGATCCGCGTCCGCTGACCATCCAGCATTGGGGCGGCATCAACACTACCGTGCGGGCCCTCTACACCATTTACGAGCGTTACCATGGCACCCCCGAATGGGAGAGCATCCTGAAAAAGGTCACCGATAAGGTGCGCATCGGCGGCAGCGGCGAGGACAACTGCCGCGCCGACAGCCACATTGATGAGATGTTCCCGGGCCTGCAGAACGGCGGGTACGGCATGGGCGGTTTCTTCAGCTATGGTTCCTTCTTCGCGGCCAGCGATTCGCCCAGAAGGGCCGCCGAGGAACTCCAGCCTTATCTGCACGCTCCCTGGAACCTGGAGGCTTTCAAGCTGAACCATGGCAAATTGACCGGCGAAATCTGGCTCATGGCCGAGGGCCGCGCCATCTACGGCGAACCCATCATCTACAACTACGGCCTCATTGACTACATGGACTGGGGTGAAAGCGCCCGCCTGGGCTGGGGTCCTGAGAACCTCCAGACCTATCCCCGCGCCAACTACGAGCCCTATTCCTGGGCTTTCTGCCAGTTCGGCTGCGCCTCTTTCATCAACATCGGCCTGCGGAAGGACGTGAACAACCGCGGCAACAACCACTATACCATCGTGATGTGGGAAGAACTGGCCGCCCGGGCCGACTGGGCCATCCTGGAACCCCGGGACTGCAACCATGCTCCCCTCGTGAAGGCCGATGCGCTGGACTTTTCCGCCGCTCCCGGCCAGACTGTCCAGCTGAAAGGCTCCGCCACGGATCCGGACGGCGACCGTCTCACGGCCCAGTGGTATGTCCCTGCCGCGTCCTGCACCTATCAGGAAGGCAAGGCCGAGGGCCTGGAAGTGACCGCCAAGGGCTGGGAGGCTTCCTTCACTGTCCCTGCCGATGCCAAGAGCGGTGACCGCCTGGTGGTGAATCTGGAGGTCCGCGACGAAGCGGCGCGTCCGATGACCCGTTTTGCCCAGTATGTGATTACGGTTCAATAGACAAGATATAGACACGATATGAAAAAAATACTCATCGCTTTGGCGGCAGCCCTTCTGGGGCTGTCCGCCTTTGCCCAGCAAAACCTGTTTCCTTCGCAGGATATCCAGTCCGCCATCATTAATGAAGATGGCACCGTTACGTTTCATTTCCTGGCCCCCAAGGCGCACAAAGTGCAGATTGTGGGCGACTTCATGGAAGGGGAGAAAGGCACCAACGTGGGTATGGCCTCCAGCGGCATCGTGGATATGACCGAAGGGGAGGGCGGCCTCTGGACCTATACTTCCAAACCCCTGGAGAGCGAGCTGTACAGTTATACGTTCCTGGTGGACGGGATTGCCACCATCGACCCCAACCACCCCTATGTGTTCCGCGATTTCGCTACGCTCACGAACCTGTTCATCATCCCCGGCGGGATGGGGGACCTGTACAGCGTGAAAGACGTGAGGCACGGCAGCGTGACGGCGGTCTGGTATCATTCCGACGGCCTCGGTATGGACCGCCGGATGAACGTGTATACCCCTTACGGCTACGAGTCTTCCAAGAAGAAATACCCGGTCCTGTACCTCTTGCACGGGATGGGCGGCGATGAGGACGAGTGGAAGAACTTCGGCCGCGCTTGCACCATCCTGGACAACCTGATTGCCCAGGGCAAGGCCGAGCCGATGATTGTGGTGATGCCCAACGGCCATGCCGGCATGAGCGCCGCTCCCGGCGAGAGTTCCCTGGGTTATTACAAGCCTTACCATTTCCAAAGCGGCACCATGGACGGCGTCTTCGAAACCTATTTCCCGGAGATTGTGAAGTTCGTGGACAAGACCTACCGTACACAGGCCGATAAGGGCCACCGGGCCATCGCGGGCCTTTCGATGGGCGGCTTCCACAGCGCCCACATCAGCGCCAACTATCCCGACCTGTTCGGCTATGTGGGCTTGTTCAGTGCGGCCGTGGGGGTGACCGACACCGCCATCAGCCCCATCTATCAGGACCTGGACGCCAAGATCGCCAGGCAGTTCCAAAAGGGTGTGAAACTCTACTGGATGGGCTGCGGCAACGTGGATTTCCTGTACCAGAACAACAAAGCCCTGCGCGAAAAGTTCGATGCGGCCGGCTATCCGTATGTGTATATGGAAACCGACGGCGGCCATGTGTGGAAGAACTGGCGCATTTACCTGGCCGACTTTGCTCCCAGACTGTTTAAATAATTGACTATCTTTGGACATGAAAGCGAAATACATGCTCATGGCGGCCCTGTTCCTGGCCGCTTGCAGCCAGGCCCCGAAGGACGGCGTCTTCCAGGCGCCCCGCACCATCGTGACCTGCGATCCGGAGCTGGACGACAACAACTCCATGGTGCGCTTCCTCCTGCATGCCACCGACTTCCAGATTGACGGCCTGGTGTACACCAGCAGCCGTTTCCACTGGTTGGGCGACGGCAAGGGAACCACCCAGTTCATCCCCGGCGGGGAGTACGACAACATGGGCCTGGGCCCGCAGACCTCCTGGCGTTTCAATCCCGAGGAGCGCTTTATCGACGACATCATTGACGCCTATGCCGAGTGCTACCAGAACCTGAAGGTGCACGACAGCCGGTATCCCACGCCGGAGTATCTCCGCAGTGTGACCCAATGGGGCAACTGCGTGTTTGAAGGCGACTATTCCTATGACACAGATGGTTCCAAGCTCATCAAGGCCAACATCCTGGACGACAAGCCGGGTCCGCTCTTCATTCAGGCCTGGGGCGGCAGTTCCTCCATTGCGGCGGCCCTCCGCAGCATCGAGGACGATTACAAAGGTACGGCCGAGTGGGACGCCATCGTGAAGAAAGTGAACGAGAAGGTGGTCCTTTGCCTCTCCGGCGATCAGGACAACGCTTACAACAGCTACATTGCCGTGGCCTGGCCGGATATCTGGGTGCAGAACACCAATGCCCGGATGGGGAACTGGCGGGGTAACCCCAGCTACACCGATCCGGAGTGGACGGCGAAGTACATGACCATCGGCCCGATCGGCGCCCGTGTGCGCCTCTGGGGCGATGGCAAGCAGATGGTCCCTGGAGACATGACGGACTTCATCGGCCCTTCCGCCGGTAAAACCCGGGATGAGATGACCGCCGAAGGGTACTATGTCTGGACCAACATCCAACCGCAGGGAACCCTCTATGGCGACGGAGACAGCGGCTGCTTCTATCAGCTCATTGATAATGGACTTCGTGCTTGGGAAGATCCTACCTGGGGCGGCTGGACCGGTCGGTGGGACATTACCAAGGGCCCTGCCCAGAGCGGCCATCCGGCCTATATGGGCAACAACCTGGCCCAGATGAGCGGCCGTCCCGACCGGGCCCGCGGCCAGGCACGCCAGACGCCCGGCGGCCAGGATATGGCTGCCATGATGGCCATGATGCGGGGCGGCGGTCCCGAGGACCATACCTTCCCCAACATGGCCCCCGAGCGGAATCTCTCCGAGGCGGCCCGCATGAAGTGGTCCGTCACACCCAAGTATGAGGATGCCAATCACTATCCGGTGCTGGAGGGCCCCTTCGCCCTCAAAGCCAAGGCCGGTGAAACCGTCACCATCAACGCCAGGGCTTCGGATCCGGACGGGGATGCGCTTACGCTCCAGTGGTGGTATTTCCCGGTGGGTACCTATGTGCTGACCAACGATGCCATCCTCTCGGTGGACAGCCCTTCAACGGCCAAGACCAGCTTTACGGTTCCTGCCGATGCCCGCAGCGGCGACACCATCCACCTGGTGCTCCAGGCCCAGGACAACGGCGACCCGGTACTGACTTATTACCTGAGAACTGTTATAACTGTTGAATAATGAAACGTTTCCTTTCCATCATGGCCTTGGCTGCCGTGGCCTTGGCCGCTTGTTCTCCCAAACAGGAACAGCCGCAGAAGCCCCGCGTCATCGTAACCTGCGACCCGGAGTTGGACGACCACAATTCCCTGATCCGCTATCTCCTGTTCTCTACGGACTTTGACACGGAGGGCATTATC
Source organism: Bacteroidales bacterium (assembly GCA_024683255.1). Next base: position 18,426 of record JAIKYL010000131.1, read on the forward strand.
TACGCCAGCAGCCAGTTCCACTGGAAAGGCGACGGCAAAGGCGGCACGCAGTTCATCCCCGGCCGGGAATACGACCGCGGGGACCATCACCTGGGCCCGCAGACCCACTGGCGCTGGGCCGAAGGGGAGCGCTTCATCGACGAGGATGTGGAGGCCTACGAAAAGGTCTATCCCCTTCTGGTGAAACATAACGCGGATTATCCTTCGCCGGAGTACCTGAAATCCATCATCCGCGAGGGGAACGTGTGGTTCGAGGGGGAGATGGAGCACGATACTCCGGGTTCCGACCTCATCAAAGAGGTGCTCCTGGACGATGATCCCCGCCCGGTGTTCATCCAGGTGTGGGGCGGCCCCAGCACCGCTTCCCGGGCCCTGAAGAGCATCCAGGAGCAGTATGAGGGCACGCCCGAATGGGAGGCTGTGAAAGCCAGGGTATCGGCAAAGACCAAATTCTGCCTCTCCGGCCAGCAGGACCAGACCTACAGGGGTTACGTGCAGAAGCAGTGGCCGGAGATAGAGTCCATCATCCTGAATGCCGGCGTCACCCCCATGGGCTATGGCGCCAAGAGGTCGGTCTATGACCAGGCCGATACCCTCTACTACAGTGCCGCCTGGACCAGCGAAAACATTAAGTCCAAGGGCATCTTCGGCGAAATGTACCGCGTGTGGGGAGACGGCAAGCAGATGGCCGAGGGCGATTTTACGGATTACTTCGGCCTCAAGGGCTATTCCCGCGAAGAACTGGTGGCCATGGGCTACTGGGTCTGGAGCCCGCCGCAGCCGGAAGGCAATTTCATCAGCGAGGGCGATACGCCCTGTTACCTGAACCTCATCGGCAACGGCCTCCGCGCCTGGGAAGACCAGGCCTGGGGCGGCTGGGGCGGACGGCGCCGTACGCTCTCCGACGAGGAGCGGCAGGCGGGCTTCACCGCGCCGTATGCCATGCGGGGTACCCAAGACGCTGTTCTTCCCTCCTTCGTGGCCGCCGTGCAGAATAACTTCGCCGCCCGCATGGCCTGGACGGTTACTCCCAATTATGCCGATGCCAACCATGAACCGCTGGTGGCCGGCCCGTTAGCCCTTTCCGGGAAACCCGGGAAGACGCTGAAGATCAAGGCATCGGCCTCCGACCCGGACGGCGACGCCCTTCACTGCAGCTGGGCCCAGTGGAAGGTGGACGGCTCCTACCAGGGCGATGTGACGCTCTCCGACACCACCGCCCCCGCCACCTCCGTGACCATCCCGGCCGATGCCCGGAGCGGCGACACCATCCACCTGGTCCTGACGGTCTCCGACAACGGAACGCCCCAGTGCACGAGTTACCTCAGGACCATTATTACTGTTGAATAAATGCGCAGATTCCTCTATTTGCTCACCATCTGCTTCGCGCCTTTGACGGTGCAAGCGCAGCCTCGGCTTGCCCCCGGAACGGTGGACGAAGTGCTGAGGGCCATGACCCTCGAAGAAAAAGCCACCCTCCTGGTGGGCGCCAACCAGGGCGTCCTGTACGGCGGCAGCGCCGAATCCCACGACTATCAGCTCCCTGCCAGCGTCCGGGTGTACGACAACCGGATGGGCGTGGGCGGGTCCACCTACGCGTTTCCGCACCTCGGCATCACGCCCATCGTGATGGCTGACGGCCCTGCGGGGCTTCGTCTGAGCGTACAGCACAAAGGAAAGGAAGGGGAGTACTATTGCACCGCCTTTCCCGTGGGAACGGCCCTGGCCTCGTCCTGGAACACGGAATTGGTGAGGTGCATCGGCGAGGCGATGGGGGACGAAGCCTGCGCCTACGGCGTGGACGTGATGCTGGCCCCGGGGATGAACCTGCACCGGAACCCCCTGAACGGGCGAAACTTCGAGTATTATTCGGAAGACCCGCTCCTGAGCGGGAAGATGGCCGCCGCCATGGTGAGTGGCATCCAAAGCCGGAACGTAGGCACTTCCGTGAAGCATTTTGCGGTGAACAGCCAGGAAACCAACCGCAAGGACAACGACGACATCCTGGGAACCCGGGCCCTGCGGGAACTCTACCTGAAGGGGTTCGAGATCGTGGTGAAGGAAGCCCGCCCCTGGACGGTGATGTCTTCTTACAACCGCATTAACGGCCCCTATACGCAGGAGGATCCGGCTCTGCTGACCACCATCCTCCGGGACGAGTGGGGCTTCGACGGCATCGTCCTTTCCGACTGGACGGCCCGGCGGAACACGGCTGCCCAGGTGAGCGCCGGGAACGACCTGATGATGCCCGGCAACCGGGACCAGATGCAGGAAATCGTTGAGAAAGTGCGCTCCGGGGAACTCCCCGAGGCCGATGTGGACCTTTGTGTACGGCGCATCCTGGAAGTGGTGCTCCGGACCCATACTTTCCAGGGGCTGCAGCCCACGGACCAGCCGGATCTGAAAGCCCATGCCGCCCTTTCCCGGGCGGTGGCGGCCGAAGGGATGGTCCTGCTGAAAAATGAAGGGGTGCTGCCGCTAAAAGACGTGGAAACGATTGACTTGTATGGGAATACGTCGTATCGCTTTATCTCCGGAGGCACTGGCTCCGGTCGGGTGAATGCAGCCTATACCGTCAGTCTTAAAGAGGGCCTGGAAGGGGCCGGCTACAGGCTGGACGGCTACCTGGACGCGCTTTACAGCGCCTATCTGGCCTATCAGGACGCCCTGCATGCCGAGGAAACCTACTCCATCCTGAACCCCGCCCCGGCGGTGCCGGAGCTCTCCATCGGCCGGGAAAAACTCTTTGGAAGAACGCCCGGAGATGTGGCCGTCGTAACCCTCGGACGCAATGCCGGGGAAGCCACCGACCGCAAGATTCCCGCCGATTTTGACCTGACCTCCGAAGAGAGCGCACTTCTGCGGAATGTCTGCGACGCCTACCATGCCGCCGGCAAGAAGGTGGTGGTGGTGCTGAACGTGTCCGGCGTTATTGAAACGGCCTCCTGGAAGGCCTGGCCGGATGCCATCCTGTTGGCCTGGCAGCTGGGGCAGGAGGGCGGAAATGTGGTGGCCGATGCCCTTTCGGGCGCGGTGAACCCTTCCGGAAAGCTCACCATGACTTTCCCGCTCCAGTACTTCGACCATCCGTCTTCCTACAACTTCCCCTTCGACTTCGTAGGCCCGCCTTCCTTCGGTCCGGTGATGTCTGTGACCGGCCGGAAGGAGCCGCTGGTTCGGAATGTGGACTACACCCTTTATGAGGAAGGTATCTACGTGGGTTACAGGTACTTCTCTTCCTTCGGGAAGGAGGTCTCCTACCCCTTCGGCTACGGGCTCAGCTATACCTCTTTCGCTTATTCCAAACCGGCGGTAAAGGCCTCCTCCGACGGATTCGTGGCTTCGGTGACGGTGACCAATACCGGCTCCGTGGCGGGCAAGGAGGCCGTACAGCTGTATGTGACGGCCCCTTCGGGCGGCCTGGAAAAACCGGCCCGGGAGCTCAAGGCTTTTGCCAAGACCCGCCTGCTCTCACCGGGGGAGAGCGAGGTGCTTTCCTTCCCGGTATCGGCCTATGCGCTCGCTTCCTTCAACGAGGCGGCGTCGGCCTGGGAAGCGGCGGCGGGGCAGTACCAGCTGCATTTCGGCGCTTCGGTGGAGGATCTCCGCTGCGGCGTTCCCTTCCGCCTTTCCAAGGCGTCCCGCTGGGAAGTGCACCGGGTGATGGAGCCCTCGCAGCCTTTGCATGAATTATCCTTAAACCATTGAATATGAAAAAAATTGTTATGATTGCCGCCTTCGTGCTGGCAGCTGCCTTCTCCCTTCGGGGACAAGAAGTAAAAGAGCAGGACCCGGCCGCCCATCAGGCGCGTGTCTTCCCCATTCCTGTGGAACACCTGTATTTCCACAGCGATATCTTACAAGCGGACAAGAATTTCTCCGTGATGCTCCCGAAGAGCTATACGAAGGAGACCGACCGCAGATACCCGGTCGTATATATGCTCCACGGTGCCGGTGAAAACGACTGGGAGTGGGCCAATATCGCCGTTTCCATGATATCCGAGGCCATCACGATGATTACCAACGACGGCACTGCCGCTGAATGCATCGTGGTGTTCCCCAACGCCAACGAGGCGGGCCACATGGGCTATTTCAACCAGCCGGACTGGAAGTACGAAGACTACTTCTTCCAGGAGTTGATGCCCTTGATTGACAAGCGTTACCGCACCATTGCCGACAAGGGGCACCGCGCCATCGGCGGCCTTTCGATGGGCGGCGGCGGCTCGTTCAACTACGGGATGCGCCATCCGGAGCTCTTCTCCAGCGTGTATGCCATCTCGGCTGCCGTGAGCCCGGCCGCCTTCGCCTCGGACCAGGAGAACCCGTCCGTGCTTCCCGCCACCATGAACGGCGGCACCTACACGGCCGACCAGATTGAAGCCGCCAAAGGGGTTTATTTCGTGCTGGACTGCGGCGACGACGACTTCCTCTTCGATGCCAACGTGGCCACCTATCAGCAGATGAAGAAAAACGGGATGACGGTGCAGTTCCGCTGCTTTGACGGCGCCCACGCCTCCTATTATTGGTACGATGCCCTGCGCCGCGCCCTGGCCTATATGACCCGCCACTTCTCCACGCAGATGCCGTAAACGAAAGCCCAGACCGCCCTTCTGCCCGCCAATTCGTTGAAGACATGGGTGCTGTAGAGGGGCTGCATCCACAAAAATAACCCATTTTCATGGACGGAACCGGTAAATTGGTCACTCTGTCCACGAAAATGGGTGTTTTTTATGGATAATTTTGTTACATTTGCAGAGAACGAATTCATTTTTCCCATGAGAAAGTCCATCATTGCTTTATTAGCGGCCTTTTCGCTGGTGTTTACCTCCTGCGGCGGATCGTTCAATGCCCTCCGGGCCGTACAGGGTGGCATGTATGCCCTGCAGGCGCTCACCCTCTCGGACGCGCAGGTACAGGACTATGTACACCAGTATATCACCGCCCTGGATGCCCAGAGCACCGTGC
>JAIKYL010000002.1 GCA_024683255.1 Bacteroidales bacterium
GCCCAGGAGAAGATTTGGGAGGGGACGGGATGCAGGGACCGGAAGGTTACGCTTACGGAGTATTTGCCGCAAGGGGAGCCCAGGGCGGCTGTGGTGGTTTGTCCTGGCGGTAGCTATCACTGGCTGGATGTGGATGCAGAGGGTACCAAGGTGGGTCAGTGGCTTGCCGGAGAGGGGATTGCTGCGTATGTACTGCAGTATAGGGTGGCCGGAAAATTTGAATTTGCGGCTAAGTATCGTACCTTTGTACGTGGGCACCGGTATCCGGACATGATTGAAGACCTGCAGCGGGCCATCCAGCTTGTTCGGGAACGGTATAGCGGACCTGTGGGTGCCATGGGATTTTCGGCTGGAGGACATCTGGTGATGTTATCGGCCGAGTTCTATGGGACCAATTTCCTGGCCCGGTACGGGATTGAACCGGAAGTGTCCCTGCGGCCGGATTTTGTAGCACCCATTTACCCGGCTGTCACGCAGAATGCCCCGCTGGTGCATAAGCGTTCCAGGCTGGGCCTGTTGGGTGAGTGGACGGTCCTTAAGCAGGAAATGCGGGATTCGCTCTCGCTGGAAAAGCATGTGAAGGCCGATACGCCGCCGGTCTTCCTGCTCAGCTGCAGGGATGACAAGGTGGTGGATTACCGGAACTCCGTGCTGCTGGACAGTTCCTTAACGGCCAGCGGCGTGCCGCACCTTTATACACAATATGCCACCGGCGGCCATGGCTTTGGTGCCGATACGGCAAAACAGAATGAAGAAACCTCGCAGTGGCAAGCGGCCTTCATAGAATGGCTGAAAGCCGTACTGCCAAATAATGAATGATATGGATATAGAATTCCAAAAACCGGAAGAGATCAAGGCTTTTCAGGAAGGGCTGTTGAAAGAGGCCCTGGTGTACTTGAAAGAACATTCCAAGTATTACCAGCGCATGTTTGAGAAGTATCATATTGATATCAGGAAGATAAAGACCATCGAGGACCTGCAGAAGATTCCTTTTACGGAGAAGAAAGACCTGCAGCTCTTTAATGATGAATTCCTCTGCTGTCCCCGGGAGAAGATTGTGGACTATGTGACCACCTCCGGGACGCTGGGGGATCCGGTGACCTTCGGCTGTACGGAAAAGGACCTGCAGCGCCTGGCCTATAACGAGAAGAAAAGCTTCGAATGCGCGGGGGTTAAGCCCGGAAGCATTGTCCAGCTCATGACCACGCTGGATAAGCGGTTTATGGCCGGTTTAGCGTACTTTCTGGGCATACGGGAGCTGGGCGCCAGCGTGATCCGCGTGGGTAACGGCATTCCGGAGTTGCAATGGGACACCATTGAGCGTCTGAAACCGGACACCATCATGTGCGTGCCGTCCTTTATCCTGCGCCTCATCCAGTATGCCGAGGAGCACGGGATAGACTATAAGCATTCCTCCGTTAAGCGCATCATCGGCATTGGTGAGGGCCTCCGGGACCAGAATTACCAGCTTAATCTTCTTGGTCGCCGCATTAAGGAAAAATGGGATGTGGAGCTTTATGCAACGTACTCATCTACGGAAATGGGGGCCACCTTCTCCGAATGCCCTTACGGCTGCGGCGGACATGTGCATCCGGAACTCATCATCGTGGAGATTATCGGCGAAGACAACCTGCCCGTACCGGACGGAGAGATAGGGGAGATCGTGGTTACCACCCTTGGCGTAGAAGGCATGCCGCTCCTTCGTTTCCGTACCGGCGATATGGCCGCCAAGGACACCCAGCAGTGCAAATGCGGCCGATACAGCTATCGGCTTACCCCGCTGGTGGGCCGAAAGAACAATATGATCAAGCTCAAGGGAACCACCCTTTATCCGCCGGCAGTGAACGACGTGCTGGACAATACGCCCTACGTGGAAAACTACGTGGTTGTGGTGCAGGACAGCGACGCCGGAACGGACGATGTGGTGGTGAAGCTTGGCCTGAAATACGAACCCGAATTCGACGCCGTCAAGGACCTCAAGGACCGTTTCCGTTCCCGTATCCGAGTGGCCCCGCGCATCGAGATCCTGCCTCCGGAGGAAATTGCCAAGATTAATTACCCCGCCAAATCCCGTAAACCCGTAAAATTCATTGATAATCGCGCTAAACATGTTTGACGATATCCGACCTTACGTAGACGCCGAGATTCCCGCCGCCATGCAGCGGATTGTAGCCGACAAATACTTCCCCCTGGTGTGCGAATATGCCTTCCAGGGCCATACGGTGCAGGAAATTGCCGCCGTACTGGGTAGTTGCCGAACCGTGGATGAATTCCAGCACCGTTTCATGTGGGGAGCTGTGAACGCCATCATCAGCAAGACCACCAACGGTCTTACGGCCGAAGGCGTGGAGCGGCTGGACCCCTCCAAAAATTACCTCTATGTGTCCAACCACCGGGATATCGTGCTGGATGCCGCCTTCTTTGATATCCTGCTGGACCGCTATGGACGGCGCACGGCGGAGATCACCTTCGGCGCCAACCTCATGCAGGGACAGCTTATCATCGATATCGGCAAGAGTAACAAGATGTTCCGTGTAGAGCGGCCCACCACGGTTTCCTCGCCCCGGGATTTCCTGGTCAAGTCCAGGTATCTTTCGGACTATATCCGCCATACCATCCTGGAAAAGAAGGAATCCGTTTGGATTGCCCAGCGTAACGGGCGCACCAAGGACGGTTTCGACGCCACGGACCAGGGCATCATCAAGATGTTCGGCCTTTCCGGCGGATCGGACAAGGTAAAGGCTCTGGCCGATCTTAACATCGTCCCGCTGTGCATCTCCTATGAATGGGAGCCTTGCGACATTTTGAAGGCACTGGAGCTGTATGCCCGTTCTTCCGGACAGCCTTATATCAAGAAGCCCGGCGAGGATCTTCACAGCATCCTTACAGGCATCCAGCAGTTCAAAGGCCGGGTGCACCTTACCGTGTGCGAACCCATCACGCAGGAGGATCTGGAACCGCTTAGAGGTCTGCCTTCGGCCGTATTCAACAAAGAAGTGGCATCCCTGGTGGACAGCCGCATCCTGCCGGCCTACAGGCTCTATCCCAACGCCTACATTGCGGCCGATATGCTGGCCGGAAAACGCTCCCACAGCTACACGGAAGCCGAATTCAAGGCCTTTAAGAAGCACCTGGAGCTCATAAAAGAATATCCCGCGGAAGTCCGCGAGATACTCTTGAAGATCTATGCGACGCCGTTGCTTCGCAAAGATTAAAAACCGCCGATGAATTCCCGTAGCAGCGATGTTGCGGGAATTTCTTTATCCGGGACAGGGGTGAAGTAATGGATGAACTTCAGGAGCCTGTGGGCTTCGGAATATTCCGGGCAGTTCTGCGGTACGGTACGGAGAATGGGCTCCGCATGGTTCTTTAGAACGGCGAATTCAATGAGATAGGCGCTGTTGAACATGACATCGGCCGTCTCCTGGAAGGGATAGATCCACTTTTGCTCCGCATCCAGCACATTCTGCCAGTGGGAAATGGATTCGCGGGCCGTGAAAGCGCCTTTGTTATAATCCCGGACAATACGCCTGAGGAGGCGGTTGTCGCTTGTAGGGATCCAGTTGTGGTCGTCCAGGAGGGTGCCCGTGAGGGTATTGATAAACACCTTGAATTTGGCCGATTCCGGAATCCTGGACGTAAGGCCCGGATTAAGGGCATGGATGCCTTCTATGAGCAGGATCCTGCCGTCTCCCAGCTTCAGCTTTTTGCCGTTGTACTCCCTGAGGCCTGTCACAAAGTTGAATTCCGGCACCGAAACCTCTTCCCCCGCAATGAGTTTCATGATGTCCTCCTCCATAAGGGCGTGGTCCACAGTGTCAAAATTGTCAAAGTCGTAACTCCCGTCCGGGAACTTGGGCGTTTCCACCCGGTTCACAAAATAGTCGTCCGTGCTCATGGACATGGGCTTGAGGCCACAGGCCTTGAGCTGGATGGAAAGGCGCTTGCAGAAGGTGGTCTTACCGGAGGACGAAGGACCGGTGATGAGAACTACTTTGAGCGGATTATCGCTCCGATAGCGGCGGTCAATCTCTTCGGCAATCTGCACAATCTTCTTTTCCTGAAGCGCTTCCGCTATCTGGATGAGCTCGCTGGCCCGGCCGTTCAAGAAGGCCTCATTCACGTCTCCCACGGTGCTCAGGCCCATGATGATGTTCCAGCGGAGATTCTCCTTGAACATCTCGAAGGTCTTGGGCTGGTCCACAAAAGGGGCCACATGAGTGGGATCTTCCCGGGAGGGTGCCTGGAGCAGCAGGCCGTCGTGGTAGGGGAGCAGGCCCCATACGGTGAGATAACCCGTTGAGGGAACCAGTTTACCGTAATAATAGTCCGAGGTGTCTCCCAGCGTGTAATAGTCCGTATAGGCCTCTCCGCTGGTCTGCAGCAGACGTACCTTGTCCTCGAAGCCGGCTTTGTGGAATTCCTTAATGGCCCGGTCTGTCTGCACGTCGTAGCGGTGGAAGGGCATGTCCTTTTCCACCAGTTCCTGCATCTTCTCCTTCAGCAGGGCCACATCGGCCTCCGTGAGCTCACTGCCGTCGGCCTTTCTAAGATGGCAGAAATAGCCGTTGGAGATGGGATGCTCCATGTAGAGCTTGCTGCCGGGGAACACGTCGGAGGCGGCTTTGAACAGCAGGAAACACAGGGAACGGTAATACACCCGCATGCCGCTGGATTCCCGGACATCGATGAATTCAATGTCCTTGTTCTGATAGACCTTGAATTTGAGACCCTGCGACACATTGTTCACCTTGGCCGATACAATGGGGTAGGGATGCTCGAATTCGAACTCGTTGAGCACCTGCACCAGCGATGTCCCTTCCGGGAAACGCTTGGTTTCCTTGGTGTTCTTGCAATAGACCTGGACCATATGTTATTAATTATAAGTTGCTTTCCTGTTTTTCCAGATAGGCCACCACGTCGGCGACGGTCTCGAACTTGGCCAGCGCCTGGTCCGGGATAACAATGCCGTACTGGTCTTCAATGCGCATCAGGAGCTGGAGGATGTCCAGCGAATCGGCCCCCAGATCCTTCATGATACGGGATTCGGGAGTGATCTTTTCCGGTGCCTGGCGAAGCTGCTTCGCCAGAATGGTTTGTACACGTTCAAACATATTGTTTATTTTTGTGGAATAAGGTAAGTGTTGCCGGGGGCATCGGCATTTTCTTTGTCCCCGGCAACACTTACCTTATTCCTCATAATGTTCATATTTTGCAATTTCACTTTCTATCTGTGAGGACAGACCGGATGTTTCCATTCTGTAGGCCTGTTCTATGCATTTTTCTACCGCTACGGCTTTGGAGGAGCCGTGGCCCTTTACCACCACTTTGGAGGTGCCCAGGAGCACGCTGCCGCCGTAATTCTGGTAATTCATAAACTCCTTCTCTTCGGCAAACATTTTCTTCATAAGGAGGGCGCCCAGCTTGTACAGGGTGCTGGAATAAATGTCCTTCTTGAGTTTTTTCAGGAGTTCCAGAGCGGTGCCTTCCGTGGTCTTTACCAGCACGTTGCCGGAGAAACCGTCGGCCACCACCACATCGTAATTGCCGGACAGGAAATCCCTGCTTTCCATATTGCCCACAAAGTTCACGGAAGGGGTTTCCTGCAGCAGTTTGTAGGCTTCCTGGCGGGTTTCGTCGCCTTTTTCGGCCTCCTTACCTACGTTCAGGAGCGCTGTACGTGGATTCTTCACGCCGTACACATTGGCCATGTAAAGGCTGGACATGATGGCAAACTGCCGAAGGTGGGCGGGGGTTACCATCATGTTGGCACCGCTGTCGCAGATGCCCACCAGACCGCCGTCCATGGTGGGAAGGATGGGGCAGAAAGCCGGACGGATGACGCCAGGAATGCGGCCCAGGCGCACCAGGGCACCGGTTACCAGGGCTCCGGTGGATCCTGTGGATACCATGCCTGCAATGTCGTCCCTGTCACGGAGCAGGATGATGGCCTTCATCATGGAAGAATTGCGCTTCAGGCGCACCACATCCGTGGGCCTTTCGTCGCAGCCAATCACTTCCGGAGCGTGCACTATCTCCAGCCGGTCTTTAGGGTAAGAACGGCCTTCCAGCTCCTTCCGTAGCGTTTCTTCGTCTCCGGTGAGCATGAGATACAGGTCCGGGTTCTTCTCCAGGGCATTAATGGCAGCTTCTACCGGTGCCTGAGGGCAATGGTCTCCGCCGAAACAGTCTAGTAATATCTTAATCATAAGGTTTTTACATAAGCACGATAGCGCTTGCACTCTTCACGCTTGAACCGGCGCCACTGGTTTTGGATGGCATAATTGTCTTCCAGGTTCAGATTGGTATCGGCCCACTTGAGTCTGGGATTGTCCCGGAGCATCTTCATGATGGCCAGGGAAAGGGCTCCGGAGACGCCCCGGTTAAGGTATTCCGGGTCTACGCCCACCAGGCAAAGATCCAAAACGTTGGGGTTCTTGATGTAGTAAAGCAGTTTGATGAGGGTGAGCGGCGTGTATTTTCCGCGGGTTCCCACCAGAGCCGGAGCCAGGCCAGGGAAGGAGAGGCCGAAGCACACGATCTTATCGTTTTCGTCCAGGATCACAGCCGTATGCTTGGGATTGATGACCATGGCGAAATTCTCCAAAACCAGCTTGCGCATACCTTCCGTGAAAGGAACGGTGCCGTACAGGCCTTCATAGGACTTGTCAATGAGGTCAAAGATGCCGTCGGCATATTTCTTTAGAAGCTGGGGACCGTTTTTGGCCGTACCGTAATGCAGTTTGTAGCGCCTGAAGATAAAGTTTACCAGTTCTTCAAGTTCTTCCAGGGCCTCCGTACTTTCTGCACCGTACAGGCGGCTGGCGGTCCAGTCAATTTCCTTCACATAGCCCAGGGCCTCTACATGTTCCTTGTAGTAGGGGAAATTATAGCTTTCCTCAAAAGTGACGGGCTCTTCAAAGCCATCCACCAGCATGCCCTCACGCTCCAGATCCGAGAAATTGAGCGGACCCACAACGGTATTCATCCCGTTGGACCGGGCCCAGTTCTCGGCCGCCTCAAACAACGCCCTGGAAACTTCCAGGTCATCTATGGCATCAAAACGGCAGAATCGGCAGCGCTTTTCCCCGTTCTTGGCATTGGCGTCCTTCTGGATGATGCACTGGATCCTTCCGGCGGGAACGCCGTCTTTGTAGGCCATAAAGCAGGTCCAGTGACAGCTGCCGTTGTACACGTAGTCCTTGCCGAACATTTTCTTCTCATCGGCATACAGCGGCGGCACAAAGTACGGATTGCCTTTGTACAGGTCAAGCGCAAAGTTCAGAAACTGCTTCTGCTGCTTCCTGGTGCTAACTTCTTTTACTTCAATCATTGTTTTTCATGTTTTCGGAGGCCTTAGGCCGACAGGGCCCCCGGCGAGGGGGCGGTGGGGGTGGCGCTCCCACCGGGAGCTGTCACGAAGTGACTGAGGGGTAAGGCAATCTTGATACATCGTGTCAACGATGTATGGCATGGAAGCATACGCCAACGCCGTTGGGGCCGCAGTGGCTGCCGGCGGTGGGGTTCACGTCCACGTATTCGATGTTCTGCGGACCGAACTTGTTCTCTATCATCTTACCCACCTCATGGGCGATGTGCGGTGCGTCTGAATGGCCGATGCAGATCCGATGTCCGGAGATGTCATCTCCCAGCTCGGCAATGATACTGATAAGGCGGGACATGGCGTTCAGACGGCCCTTTTCCGTGCCTACGGAAACCATCTTGCCTTCCTGGCTCATGTGGATGATGGGACGTACGCCGATGAGGGTGCCCATGGCGGCGGCAAGCCCGCTCACGCGACCGCTGCGACGGAAGAACTTGAGGTCATCGGCAAAGAAGTACATGGCGAAATGGTCCACTTCCGTTTTGGCCCATTCCAGCACCTCGTCCAGCGTCTTGCCGGCCTTGATGAGGTCTCCCACTTCCCGCACGATGGCGTAGCTGATGGTGGTAATGCCCTTGGTGTCAATTTCTTCGAAGCGGGTGCCGGGGTACTTGGCCTTGAGCTCTGCCACAGCCTGGTCCATTACGTCGAAGGTGTTGGTCATGGCGCGGGAGAAGTGCACATACAGGATGTCGTTGCCCTCCTTGAAATCCTCTTCAAAGTAATTGATATAACGCTCCTTGGAGATGGCACTGGTGGTGGGCAGCACGCCGCCACGCAGGGTGTCATAGAAGGCATGGGCGTCAAAGGTCTCAAAATCCTCGTAGGGATACACGGTCTTTGCATCAATGCTGTAGGGCATGGAGATGAGCTTGTAGCCATACTCGGCCGCCAATGCAGGATTGAAGTCGGTGTCGGTGTCAGTGTAGATCTTAAGCATATCTGTAAGTTTAAATTATTAGCAAAGCACAAGGATATAGTCGTAAATGGGTTGTCCGCCCTGCAAAAGGATGCATTCGGAGAGGGGACAGGCCTCCTCCAACTGCTGCCGGAGGGCTTCCGCTTCCTCCTGGGGGGCATCGGCCCCGGCAAGGATCAGCACTATATCGTGGGAGGCGGCATCCAGCTTCTCTGCAAGGCAGAAGGCGGTTTTGCTGCGTTCGGGGGAGCCACAGAGGATTTCCTTCCCGCTGAAGCCCAGGTAATCTCCTTTCCGACCGGCGTCCGTGTCCCGGATGGCCTGGGAGACAAGGCCGGTGGTTACCGATGCAGCGGCTTCCGTAAGGCCCTGCACCATCTTATCCACGGAGACATCGGCCGGCATGTTGGCCATGGCGTAATAGCCCTCGCCCAGGGTTTTGGTGGGGATTACGCGGATGTCGGAATCTTTGTACAGCTCCGCGGCCTGACGGGCCGTGAGGAGGATGTTGCTGTTGTTGGGGAACACCAGGATGGTATCGGCCGATGTATGGTCGAAGGCCTCCAGGAAGCGTTCCACCGGGGGATTCATGGTCTGGCCGCCCTCTATTACTTCATCGGCACCCATCTCCCGGAAGGCGTCCGTAAGGCCCTTCCCGGCGGCCACCGTCACAATACCAAGCGGCTTGTGGCTGCGTTTGAAACGCTCCTCCATGTGGTTCTCATGGTGCTGCAGGGTCATGTTCTCCACCTTGATGGTGAGGAATTCGCCCCACTCGCGGCATTTGGAAAGGATTTCTCCGGGATCCTTGGTGTGCACGTGCACTTTGATGATGCTACCGTCCCGGAAGAAGACCAGGGAATCTCCCTTCTGGGCCAGCCAGGCCGATATCACGCTCTCGTCAAAGCTCTCCAGATCCACTTTGGAGCGCTGGAGCCGGAGGAGGAATTCCGTGCAATAGCCGAATTCCAGCTCGGAGTCTTCCGTGAATGCGCTGAAATCTACATGCTGGGCCTGCGGAGCGGCCGCTTCTTCGGCCAGGGGGCTTTCTCCATGCAGGGCTGCACGCATGCCTTCCCAGATGCAGATGAGGCCTGCGCCGCCGCTGTCCACCACGCCGGCCTTCTTGAGTACGTCCAGAAGGTCCGGGGTATGCTGGAGGGAAAGATCCATGCCCGCAATCATCAGATCCATGTACTCTTCCAGGGAGGAAGATCCGTCGGCCGCGGCCACGCCTTCGCGCAGGACGGTGAGAATGGTGCCTTCCACGGGCTGGGACACCGCATGGTATGCAGCGTCCACGCCTGAGCGCATGGCGGCATTAAAGGCGTTGGCATCGGCCTCTTTGAGCCCTTCAAAGGATTTGGCCATGCCGGCGAAAATACGGGAAAGGATAACGCCGGAGTTGCCGCGGGCGCCCAGGAGCATGCCCTGGGAGACGGCGGCGGCCATCTGGTCCAGGCGGTTACCACTTGCGCGGGTGCCCGCCTCTATGGTCATGTACATATTGTCCCCGGTGTCTCCATCGGGAATGGGGAAGACGTTTAAGTCGTTTATGGTGTGGCGGTTCTGTGAAAGATTGGCAGCGCCGCCGCGGATAAGGTTCAGGTATAGGTCGGCCGTCAGGTTCATGCTTTAGATTTTATCTTGAAGCTGCGGCGGAAGTAAGGCAGCTTGCACAGCAGCCGGAACACGTAGGGCTGCAGGGAGTAGGTTATGAGTATGGTGGACGCCATGCCGATCAGTGTGATAAGGCCGATGGAATGGATGGACGTGTGCTTAGCGAAAATGAGCGAGAAGGTAACGATGGCAAGCACCAGGGCCGAGAAGAAAATGGCCACCTTGTGGTACTTGAGCGTACGGTCTTCTCCTTCCCGCACCTCCCGCAGCAGGCCTTCCATCACAAAGATGCTGTAATCCACGCCAATGCCGTAAATGAACGTGGAAATGACAATATTGATGAGATTGAACTCCAGGTCGAAGATGGCCATGTAGCCCTGCATCACGTACCAGCTGATGAACATGGGAAGGAAGGCCAGCAGGGCAATCCAGATGTTCCGGAAGGAGATGAGCAGGACAATAAGAACGAACAGGCTGGAAATCCACAGGGTGGTGGAGAAGTCGTCGTGGACGATTTCCACCATATCCCGGCAATAATAGAAAGGATCCAGGATAATCACATGGTCTATGGAAGTTATGGCCGCCAGCGCCTCTTCCTGGTCTTCCAGGGTGTATGAAACGTCCGTAAAGACCATGTATCGGCCGCTTTCCTGATGCTCAATGTAATTGGACATGAGTCCCGGGGGAACGATGCCGGATGCGTACAGGTCTCCGGGTTCATACTCTGCCGTAAGGAGGTTGAAGAAAGGCTCGAACATGTAGGGGAGAAGGTCGTGCTGCAGGGCCGAACGGTTCACCAGGGTTTTGAGCCTCTCCACTTTCTCCGGAGTCCAGAACTCCTTCCAGGCCCGGATACGTTCCTCCTGGCTGGCCTGGGAGCGGAAAAGCAGGAAGGAAACGGGGCTGTAGCCCTTTACAATGCCGCTTTCCTTGAGTTTCTCCAGGGACTGGTAAAGGCCGTCGTTATATTCCAGAGCCTTGTCCAGATTATCTTCCGCCCAGGCGGCAAAGAAGAAATGGTCGTCTCCATCCGTATTCTTTTCGCTGTACAGATTCATGCTCTCCACAAGGTCCGGATTGTCATAATCCAGGTTGCGCAGATCGTTGTCAAACTTGACCCGAGGGCTGAAGACTACACCAATTATAATGAGAACCAGCAGGATTATCACAAACCAGGGTTTGCGGTCCCAGGGCAGGCTGTTGATACGTTCCACCAGCGGGAAACCGTGATTCCGCTTGAACTTGATTTGCTTGGGATCCAGGAAATGGGGGAGGAACACCAGCGCAAAGAAGGTATTGCCGATGAGGGCGAAGGTGGCAAACAGGCCGAAGTCCCTAAGAAGATCGCTTTCCGTGAACAGCAGGCCCATGAAGGCACCCACGGTGGTGATGCAGCCCAGGAAAACAGGCGTTGATTCGTCCCGTAGCATTTCTTCCACATCTCCCACGTAGTAATAGTGGATGAGCACGTGCAGGCAGTAGCTGATGGCTACGCCCAGCACGATGGCACCCAGACCCAGGGCCATAAGGGACATGTATCCCTTAATCCAGTACATGCAGGCCAGGGAGAAGGCCGTGCCGTACGCGATGGGCATTATCTGCTGCCAAACAAAGGTTAAACTGTGGAAGCTGAACAGGATAATGATGAGGATGAACAGCAGGGAAAGCCCTACGGTCCAGGCAACGTCCTTCTTGATGGTGGTTGAATTGGAGGCGCTACCCTGAGGATTGCCATGGATGAAGAGCTTGACGTTGGGATGGGCCTCTTCGTATTCCTTTTTGGCGCGGTCAATCATCCGCACCATCCGCCCGGCCCGGCCGGTATCCATGGGGTCGAAACTGGGGGAGAGGAACGCCAGGGCCACGGTTTTGTCCGGGCAGAAGAGGTGTCCGCCCTCCATGGCAAAGCCGGCCACGGAGCCTTCCTCGCCCATGAACCTGCTGATGACGATATTCCTGAGGCCGATGGGGTCCATGGCCACCAGCTGGGAGTCCAGGCCGGTTTCATCGTTCATTACGATGTTGTAGTTCTCCGCCATGACCTTGTCTATGGACTCTTTTTCCAGCAATTTCTCAATATCCCGATACCAGGAGGTGTCCACGAAGGAGGGAAGATGGCTAAGGCCGAAATCCATGGCCGAGAAGGCCAGGTCCGTATCCAGGGAGGAAAGGATGCTGGCTATGTACATGCCGGTGGAATCCTTCTGCTCCAGGATGTCACAGAATTCTTCCACGGCGGCACCCAGTTCACTGGCGGGTACCGGATGCTCCGGATCCCGGGACGTAACCTGGATGAATACCTTGTCTTTGAGTTCTATTTCGCTGAAAGCCAGTTCGTTATCAATGGAAGAACGGGGGAGGAGCTTGATAATGTCCTCTTCCAGGTGAATGTGCAGGCCAAACCAGACGAACACCAGCGCGCTGGCAATCATCAGGATGTACATCAACGCCTTCCGATCCTTGAAGAAATGATAAATGGGCAGGAATATTCTGTGCATTAGTCTTTAGTACCTCGTTTAAACTCACAAATATAAGAATATTTGTGCAGAAAAAAAAGGTAATGCTTGGTTTGGTGCACGGACACCGAATCTGCTTTTCCGTTCCCAAACGGTCATTTTTGAGTCGTTTTGACACAAAAAAAGCGAAATGGTGTCCGTTATGAGAGAACCGCCCTCATCTTTCCAGTTGGAGTTGGAGGTGAAGTGCTGGGGTGGCGGGTTGACCGGTACGGAAGGTGCAGGCGGCGCGGAGGTAGAGTTTGAGGGTGAACCAGCGGGGGAAGCGGTGTTTCCAGTTTCCAACCAGAGAGGCCGCCAGACCCTGACCGTTGTAAGCCGGGACGGAGAAGGAACCCGGGGCATCGCGTTCGTAGCAGTAAATGCGTGCGTCCCAATGATTTATGAGAAAGCCTGTAAGGCGTAAATAGCCGGACAGGCTTTCTGCTTTGTAACCGCCTTCCAGATAGGCCAGGAAGCCGGGCTGACGGCAATAAACGAACTCCGAACGGCCGGTTGCCGACCAGGGGCCGTGGCCAAAAAGAAGATCCAGTCGGACATCCGAACGGGCCGGTTCATAATTACGATACCGCTCTGTAAAACGGAAGGCCAAAGCCCAGCGGGAGCCCGCCTGCCAACGGGCCTGCAGGTATGACCGTAACTGGAAGCGTCCGGGTTCTCCGTCGGCAGGTTTGGGGAGAAGGGCTGTATCGACCGTCAAAGATGCCGAAAACGCTTGTATGCTACTGCCAAAGCCTGATTTTCCGGAAAGCGTCACTCGTTTATCAGTTGCAAAAGATGCGCCCAAAGCCAGAGCGTATTCCCCGTTCTTTTTCCCTGTAAAATGACTGGGAAGGATCCGTGTTTGCAGAGCCAGGCGCACTGCATCGGACGGTTTCCAGGAGGAGGCCAGTTTCCCGCCCAAAGAGCGGTTTTTCCAGGCCACTTCTCCCGCCAAGTCCATCCCTTTCCAATTCCATCGGCCATCTAGGGAAAAGCAAGGTCCACCTTTTTCCAACATGGCTGTAAAACCGCCCTGGAACGTTCTCCAGAGCCCTTCGGCATGCAGTCCCAGGGTGCCGGCGGCATCGGCAAACAGCGCGCCCTGGAAGGCCCCGCGGGCGTATTCCCAGGCACCGCCCCGGTGCAAACTCTCGTGTGAGAAAGACCAGGCGGGGCGAAGACCGGTGGACCGTCGGATAAACGCATCCGGGGTGGACAGGCTTTCCATGGCAAAGCCGCTCCAGTGTGCCGCACCCTGTCCGAACCGCGCATTATAATCTCCCAGCAAAAACCGATGATGCCCGAGCTGGATATCGGCATGGAAAGTACCATCCTTTCCCCGCCACGCAGCACCGGCCTGATAGCGGTCTCCGGAGGATTTGTATTTGGCGCCCCAGTTTTTCTCCGTAACCTTCACCAGCAGCTGGCGTTTCTGCCGGGAAAGCGTATCTACAGAACCCGGAAGCGCCTCTGAATCAAGCAAAAGGAACGGCCTTAACGCCACCACGGCCTCCCGGTTAAAACCGTCCACCAGCGCCAGTTCTTCACAGGATAGGATGTCCCCGTGATTGCGCCTGTAATCTTCCAGCGACGCAATCTGATAGGCCGATAAGAGTTCCCTGGCACGCCTGGAAGGTTTGTTCACCTTTATCGGCCTTCCCCGCAGATTCTCCAGCCTGTCCACTACCGTTGCATCCAATTCTTCCTCCGTAGAAGCGCCGCTCAGATAAAGCGCTGCGCGGATAACGTCCCCGTCCTGGGCCCGGAGGGACAATGCCAACAGCCCGCAGAGAACAACTATGATCACTCTTTTTTTCATGCCGTTTTTCCTACAAGTTACGGCCTTTGAACATGTCCTGTTCATAACAAAACATGTTTCGAACTATTTTTTGCGTGTTTTTTATTATTTTTGTTGAATCAATATGGAAATCATGGAAAAAAAGATCACCCTTCACGACAAATCTTTTCGGCCTTTCATTCCCTACAAGGAGATAGAGAAGGCCATTGACGCCGTGGCGGAGAAACTGAACAGGGACTATGCCGATACTCCTGAGGCCGATGCTCCCGTTCTCCTCTGTACGCTAAACGGCGCCGTGATGTTTGCGGCGGAACTGCTTAAACGGCTTTCCTTCCCCTGCATTTTCAAGGCCGCCAAGATGTCGTCCTACGTAGGGACCAACTCCACGGGCGTTGTACAGGGAGATCTTGCCGCCGGTTTCAACTATGAAGGCAAGCGGGTAATAGTGATTGAAGACATTGTGGATACGGGTAACACTATTGTGGCCATTACCAAGCAGTTGAGCGTACTGGGCGCCCGGGAGGTAAAGATTTGCACACTGCTTGTAAAGCCGGACGTATATGACAAGGACGTGAAGCTGGACTATGTGGCCATGCGCATTCCCAACCGCTTCATAGTGGGCTTCGGCCTGGACTACGACGACCTGGGCCGAAACAGCAAGGATATTTATGTTTTAGACGACTGATATGAAATACTACATCCTTTTCGGGCCTCCCGGTGCTGGTAAAGGCACCCAGGCCGGCGCCATGGTGGAGCGCTACAATCTTTGCCACCTTTCTACCGGTGAACTCCTCCGCAGCGAGATAGCCGCCGGAAGCCCGCTGGGCCTTCAGGCTAAAGCCCTCATCGAGGCCGGCAACCTGGTTCCGGACGAGGTGGTGGAAGGCATGATCGAGGCCAAATTCAAGAGCGTGGAAGGCGTAAACGGCTTCCTGCTGGACGGTTTTCCTCGCACTATAGCTCAGGCCGAAGCGTTAAACAAAATGCTGGCCAAAACCGATGAGGAAGTGACCGCCTGCGTATCCCTCATGATCCCGGACGAGCTTATCCAGGAGCGCATCGCACACCGCGCCCAAATTGAAGGCCGGGCCGATGATGCCAAGACGGAAGTGGTTGAGAACCGCATCCGCACGTATCACGCCAAGACGGAACCGCTCATTGACTTCTATAAGGAAGCCGGCAAGTACCGTGAGATTGATGGCGTGGGCACCATCCCGGAAGTACAGGAACGGATCTTCAACAGTATGGACGGAGATTAAGAGGTAGTTTGACACCAAAAAGCACTTTCCGTGTCCAAGTGGCCATTTTTAAGCCATCAAGACACAGAAAGTGCTTTTTCGTGCCCGGACGGGGCCGGGCGGGGGAGATTACTGCTTCACAAACTCTACGCGGCGGTTTTTGGCGCGGCCTTCGTCCGTGGAGTTGTCGGCAATGGGTTCGCGGGAGCCCTTACCTACGGCGGTGAGGCGGTCCTTGGCGATGCCGAACTGAACCAGGCGGGCAACGATGGCCTCGGCACGCTCCTGGGAGAGTTTGTCGTTAACGGAAGCGCTGCCGGTGTTGTCGCAGTGGCCCTGGACCTCGAACTTGATGGAAGGATCCTGGTCCATGATGCCCTTGATGCGGTTGAGTTCCACATCGGCCTCCGGTTTCAGCGTAGCTTTTCCTACGTCAAAGGTGATGGCATAGGTGACAATCTTACCGGTGTTGGTGAGGCGGTCATAAAGCGGAACGGCGCCCTGGGCAAGCCGTACGTTGGAGATGGAGGAGTACTTATAATCGCCCTGGTGATGGAATTCCACCCAGGTGGGGGCCATCATGTTGGGAACGCTGGCAACACGGGTTCCGTTCACATAAATCTTGTATGCGCGCTTGTTGAAGGAAATGGCAATATGGTTCCATGAAGCCAATTTGATCAGGGATTCATGTGAACCATCGTAGCCCACATACATATCTTTTGTTCCATCTACCCAATCGTCTGTGGAGGGATTAAGGCAATTCCAATGGATACGGCAGCCACCGTCGCCGGAGCGCCACCATAACTGCATGCGCCCCACTTCACCGGGCCTCTTGCTGGACTTGAAAATGACATACAAGTCCTGTGCTCCCACTTCATTTTCGTCCAACTCATCCTTGCCATTGATGTAAGTATCAAATTCCAGTGTGAATACATCGGGCAGGAAATCCTTCTGTTTTTCCATGAGCGGCCAAATTTCTCCGTTACCGTCGTCGGTGAAGCCTATGCACTTGCGGCCGGCTATACTCACAATTTCCGCGTAACCGTCCAGCAGATCCCAGCGGCTGGGGAATTCGCCCAGCTGTTCATTGGCAAAGTCGTCGTCAAAGAAGATTTCGTCGCCGGGAACAAAGTCGCTCTTGGCATAGGCCGTTTCGGCCGGTTTCTGGGCTGCAGGTTTGGCCGATGAAGCCGCTTCGCCGCCGCCCGGTTTTTTGGCGCCGCATTCTTCGCAGAACTTACCGGTATTGCCTTCCGTGCCGCATTCCGGGCAGGTCCAGGTACCGTCGTCTTCGGCCGGCTTCTTGGCACCGCACTCGTTGCAGAACTTACCGGTGTTGCCTTCCGTGCCGCATTCCGGGCAGGTCCAGGTGTCGCCCTTGGACTTGTTGGACTTATTGTTCTTCTTGGAGTCTTCCTTCTTGCCTTTATCCCTATCGCTTTCACGGTTTTTCCCATCTATGGCGTCCTCTACCTCCTGTTCAATCTTGTCGCCGATCTTTCTTTCGGCCGCATTGCGGGCACGCTGTTCCAGGCGGCCCAGAATGCCCTGTGCATCGGCCGTGGAGCCGATGAGCATAAGGGCGGTAATAAGTAATACAAGTCGTTTCATATCTGTATGTGGTTAAATTGATTATTTCTTTCCAACTTTCAGGCGTTTCCCGATGGACAGGAAGTCGCTTTTCATATTGTTCCAGCTCTTTAGCTGCTTCACCGTGGTGTGGTATTTCCTGGCAATCTTGCCCAGGTTGTCGCCGGATTTCACGGTATAATACACCCAGGAGCCGCTGCTGCCGGAAGAGGTGGGACGGCGGGAGCCGGACACCACTTCGCGACCATCGGCAATCTTCTCCGAGAAGAGGACATCGGCCTTGTATTTGGCAATGGTGTCCTGCTGGTCCAGGAAGGCGGCGGTGTAGTCGAAGGGAAGGCGGAGCACCACATCCTCCGTAGCGCCGGGCAGGATGTCCTTGTGGTACTGCGGGTTCAGGTCCCGTACGTCGTCC
This sequence comes from Bacteroidales bacterium, assembly GCA_024683255.1. The sequence continues at coordinate 17,463 of JAIKYL010000002.1, forward strand.
AGCGGAATGCCCAGCACTTCGCTTATCTGGCGCATGTGCAGGTTCCTGTTCACATGGAAGGTGTCCACGTATACGGGAAGGGCCACCGGGTCGGCCTGCAAGCCATATTCCTTGGCATAGGTGAAGGCGTACATGGCTCCCACCATGGCGGGTACGTAACCGCGGGTTTCGCGGGGCAGATACTCATAGATGGACCAGAAATCCCGTTTTCCGCCGGCCCGCTTGATGGCCTTGTTCACGTTGCCGGAGCCGCAGTTGTAGGAGGAAATGGCCAGCGACCAGTCCCCGAAGATGCGGTACGCGTCCTGCAGATAGTGCGCGGCGGCATCGGCCGATAAAAACGGGTCCATACGCTCGTCCACGTAGGAATCTATCTTGAGGCCGTAGTTGATGGCGGTGCGGTACATGAACTGCCAGGTGCCCTTGGCGCCGGCACGGGATTCCGCACGGGGGTTCAGGGCGCTTTCAATGATGGCCATATACTTGAGCTCCAGCGGAAGGTCGTATTTGCGGAAGGTTTCCTCAAAGATGGGGAAGTAGTACTGGGAGAGGCCCATCATTTCGGCCATCTTCTTGGGCATCTTCTCCGAATACATGACCATGTAGTTCTTCACCGTCTCGTTGTAGGGGAGGGAGATGAAGGCGTTCATCCTCTCCAGGCGGCCCATGAGCACGGAATCCGGCACGTCGGTGGTAAACACCACGGAATCCATGTCATAGTTCTCCTCGCGGGAGGTATTTCTTTGCCGATGCATATACCATCGGCCCAGAAGGCTGTCCGTGGAAGCGTCGGGGGCGTCGTACTCCTCCATGCCGAAGGAGGCCTTGTTCTCGTTCTCCCCGGAGAGCATCTCCTCAATCTCTTCGCGTTCCTGGGCTTCCTGGCGATAGGCCTGCACCTCCGCCTCCAGCTTTTCTATCCGCTCCTGCATCTGCTTGTTTTCCGCCTCCAGCTGTTTACGGGTTTTACGGCCGTCCGGAGCAGCAATGAGCGTCCCGGCGGCTAGCAGTCCAAGTGCGGTCGTAAGTATCAGTCGTTCAATCATTTGCTTAATCAAAATCTAAAACCAAGCGTCATTCCTACAGCTGGTGTGGATGCATATTGGATGGTTTGAATGGACGGTTCCATGTGCAGGGATAAGTCGTCGTTTACCTCAAAGTCCGTCATATAGGCAAACACGTTGGCGTCAATGACCTGGATAAGGTAGAACAGCGCAGTGAACAGGATGGAATAGTCCCTGTATCGGCGGTAGATATCCCTGTAGTGCTTGGCCGCTTCACCGGTCTGGGGCGGACGTTCCACGCCTTCTTCCGTGGTGGTGGCCATGTTGTGCGTCCACTTCCAGCGTTTGTACTGCACATTGTTGTCTGTCCAGAAATAGATGCCGCCGGCAATGAGACCCCAGTACAGGGGTACCTTCCAGGCTTCTCCATTGTAAATCTGGCCCAGGCCGGGCAGCAGGAGCGAATACACCGTAGCCTTGGCCGGACTGGGACGGCGCTTGTCGTCCTTATAGAAGGTTACGCCGTCCATGAGGGAGCCCCAGTAGGACAGCGCCGCACCGGCAAAGCACAGCGTACTGTAAGTCTGGTATTTTGTGTCTCCGGTAGCCTGGAACTGGTTATTGAAATGAATGCCGAAGCCTACGCCGGCGCCGATCCCACCATAAATGATGGGAAGTTTCCAGTAATCCTTGTTATAGATCTGATAACCGCCAACCAGGACGGCAGAGCCGATGGTCAGATTCTGGATGGAAGCTTTCCGCTTATGCGAAAGGCCGCCGAAGAACTCCTTGAAGCTGAAGAGCTTGGAGCTGTCCGCATCGGCCGTTAAGGTATCGGCATAATTCTGCGAGAAGGCGTCACGCTTGAACTGGTCGTCCCGGTACTGGGCCCGGAGCGGCATAGCAAACAGCGCGACGGCGGCAAGCGCTATGATGGCGCGAAATCTCATCTTTCCCCAAAAGCGTTAAGATACTCCTGCACCTGCTGGTCGGAGTCGAATTTGATGGTAAGGGTGCCCTTTCCGCCGGCGCTGCGTTTGAGGGAAATGTTGTCCCCAAAATAGCGTCCCACGTTCTCCAGCAGCCGATAATAGAGTTCCGGAAGCTCCTGAGGCTCTGCGGGTTCTTCGCTGGCCTTGGGCTTTTTGGAGAGGTTCCGCACCTTTTCTTCCAACTGACGGACAGAGAGGCCGCCGCGGACGATCATGTCGCACAGCATCTCCTGCGTGGCAGGGTCTTCCACGCCCAGGAGCACCTTGGCGTGTCCCACGGATACCAGGCCCACCTTCAAATCGTGCTGCACCTTGGCGGGCAGCTTCAGGAGGCGGAGCTGGTTGGCAACGGAAGCACGTTTCTTGCCCACCCTGTCGGCCATCTGTTCCTGCGTAAGGCGGCACTCCTCCATGAGGCGCTGATAACTCATGGCCACCTCGATGGGATCCAGATTCTCCCGCTGGATGTTCTCCACTATGGCCATCTCCAGCATACCCTGCTCCGATGCGTCCCGGATATAGGCCGGAATCATGTCCATGCCGGCCTGGATGGACGCCCTGTATCGGCGTTCACCGCTGATAATCTGATACTTCCCGTCTCCTTTCCGGCGCACCGTAATGGGCTGGATAAGGCCGAAGGTGCGGATGGATTCGGCAAGTTCCTGCAGTGCCTCGTTGTCGAAATTCATACGGGGCTGGTACGGGTTGGGCTCAATCATGTCCACGGGAATGCGGAGCACATCCGATAAGTTTTGCGGCGTTCCTTCCTTGGGGACCACCTCTTTGTTGATGTATCCCACGGGTTTGCGCAGTTGCGACAGGTCTTCTCCGCCCAGGAGGGCTCCCAGCCCCTTGCCCAGGCCATACTGTGTTTTAGCCATTGTTTACGGGTTGTTCATTTTTGTCAAGGACTTCCTTGGCCAGGTTCAGATAATTGGAGGTGCCGTTATTCATCACATCGTACAGGATGATGGGCTTACCGTATGAAGGAGCCTCCGAGAGGCGGATGCTGCGCTGGATGATGGTGTTGAACACCATATCTTTGAAGTGCTCCCGAAGCTGCATTACCACCTGACTGTGCACCTTGGTGCGACCGTCAAACATGGTAACCACAAAACCTTCTATGGTGAGATCCGGGTTAATGCCGCTCTGCACCAGGCGGATGGTCTGGATGAGCTTGGCAAGGCCTTCCAGGGCAAAGAATTCCGGCTGCACGGGGATCATCACGGAATCTGCGGCAGTGAGGCAGTTCACGGTGATGAGACCCAGGGAAGGGGAGCAGTCTATGATAATATAGTCGTAGTTGTCCCGGATGGGCGCAAGGGCCTTCTTGAGCACGCTTTCCCGGTCCGGCCAGTCCAGCATCTCAATCTCCGCACCCACCAGATTGATGTGGGAGGGAATCATGTGCAGCTTGGGCAGTTCCGTCTGGATAAGGGCGTCCGAGGCCGATATCTTGCCGATGAGAATCTCATACAGCGTGCGTTTTTCCCCGTTCTCCGGGTCGAAATTGAGGCCGGAGGTGGTATTGGCCTGCGGATCTGCGTCTATGATGAGGACGTTCTTTTCCAGGACGGCCAGCGAGGCCGCCAGGTTGATGGCCGTGGTGGTTTTACCCACACCGCCCTTCTGGTTGGCTATAGCAATGATTTTGCCCATAAAGTTCTTTTTAACTTACAAATGTAAGTAAAAAAAACGAAAGTTCCACAATGTTCTACAAAAGTCCCTCCCCCGAGGGGAGGGGTTTCGGGAGGGGGTAACGTAAGTGAAACTGACCCGGTCTGATCAGACCGGGTCCACATCAATTATGATGTGTCCGCTGTACTTACGTGCTTTCTCAAAGGCAGTTACAGTGGAATACAGGGCCTGTTTCCTGGGAAGGAGAGATTTGTCCCGGGGCAGGAGGATGCGGATGAGGTTCTCGCTACGGGCCGGGGAAGGAAGTACTTGCTTTAAGGCCGATTCCAGTTCCCGGGCCATATAAGGGCCCCGTTTCTCATTATTGTCCTTAATCTGGATGTTTATAAGGCGGGAATAGGGGGGATAGCCGAACTGCTTGCGTTCTGCAAGAAGCTGCTGCGTATGATCCCGGGTGAATTCCTTGAAAACCGGATGGGCGGCCTCCCAGGTCTGGATTACAAAACAGCCGTCACCCTTGCAGCGCTCCCGCAGCTGACGGAGCACCTGGATGGCCCGTTCGTCGCAGCGGAAATCCTCTTTTGCCAGCAGGCTATCGGCCTGAAGGATAGCAGTAAGGCCGAAAGCCCCTACAGGCTGTCCTTTTGCGCTTGCCGGCGTGGCCAGGACAATGCCTTTGGGAACGCTGCCGAAGAGGCCCTCAAGCTCTTCCGTACACTCCGGGATGGAGGCTTTGGACCTGCAAATAAGTAGCACTTTTTCTCCCGCATCCAGGCAGGCACGCATTTGCTCCAGTAACTTAAAGGAGAAGCTGCCGGACATGCCTTTTTTCCGCACTTCGGCCGCCGTATTCACCAGCAGGATATCGGCCCCATCGGATTGAGAGCCATTCTTTAAGTCAACCTTTATAAATTTCCATGTTTCTGCATTATACAGAGATTCCAAGGAAGGCGTTGAGCTGCCAAGCAGCACCTGCGCCTGATGGATGACGGAGAGCAAAATGGCGCTTTCCCGGGCCTGGTAACGCGGAGCCGGAGAATCCTGCTTATAGGACATATCCTGCTCGTCATCCAGGATAATTAGTCCCAGATTCCGGTGCGGCAGAAAGAGGACCGACCGGGTTCCCAGCACCAGCTCCGCCTTGCCTTCCCGGATGGCATCGGCCACGTTCCTCCGCTGGGCAATGGTACGGCCGCTATGATAGAACAGTGCCTTGGGGAAATGGCTGGCAATCCTGTCCTGCAGGTGCTTGG
>JAIKYL010000132.1 GCA_024683255.1 Bacteroidales bacterium
CACCATTGTACGGCCTTCTATACGTCAACACGGCAGTAATTTATGCCACATAAAGCGATTTCGTTGCCGTGTTGACAAACAATCGGCCATATGTGCATTCTATTCGTCAACGTGGCAAATAAAGGTGATCTTTGGCGCCTCTTTTTTTGCCTTATCACTCATTAGAAGAAAACAGTTTCTTCTAATTTTCATAAAAGTCAATGAATCAGCAAATTATAAGGGTTTTGCCAACCGAAAATGTCAATTATATCCTCGGTTTCAAATGTGAACCCGAGACAACAAGAGTGCCCTTATATAAAAAAGTAAACCGCCGCATCGAAGTGCGCCGGAAGCATATAGTGTGTTTGTTTTAGGTGCGTAAGGGCTTCGTACCGACCCTTACTTATGTTACTGAAATTGGCCTGGTAGCGGGAGTGGGTCACGATCCCACGACCTCCGGATTATGAATCCGACGCTCTAACCAGCTGAGCTACCCCGCCAAACTTGTTGAGATAGAAGGACTCGAACCCTCACTGACAGAGCCAGAATCTGTAGTGCTACCATTACACCATATCTCAATATCCCCGAAACGGGACTGCAAATGTACGACTTTTTTCGGAATCTGCAAGGATTAATCGCAAAAAATAACTATATTGCGGAGAATGAACCAAGTGATCCTATGAGCAAATTCCTCCAACTGGCACAGGAGCGTTATTCCTGCAGGGCCTTTGCCGCCAAAGAAGTGGCGCAGGCACAGATAGACCAAATCCTGGAAGCGGCGCGGCTGGCCCCTTCGGCCATGAACAAGCAGCCGGTACACATCTGGGTGGTCAAGAGCAAAGAAGCCATGGAAAAGCTGGGTAAAACCACGCAGTACCTATACGGCGCTCCCGTAGTGTTTGTAGTAACCTGCAAAAAGGCCGATGCCTGGGTGCGCAAGTACGACGGCAAGAACGGCGCCGAAGTGGATGCCGCCATCGTGGGCACACATATCATGATGGAAGCGGCGGATCTGGGACTGGGCAGCGTATGGGTTGGTTCCTTCGACCCGGCCAAGGTGCTGGAACTGTTCCCGGAAATGGCCGGCCAGGAGCCTGTGGCCATGTTCCCCGTGGGTATTCCTGCAGCGGAGCCCGGCGCCAACCATGGCAAGCGGGTAAAGATGGAAGAATTCGCAACGGAGATCTGACCAACCGGCCATGTTTCGGACCCTTCTCAAACAGGTTAAACAGTATAAAGCGGCGGCTCTTTTGACGCCGCTTTGGACTACGTTGGAAGTGATAATGGGGGTGCTCATCCCCTACGCTACCGCCTCCATCATTGATAAGGGTATCGGAGCCGGTTCCCTGCCAGATGTATATAAGTATGGCGGCATCATGTTGGGGCTGGCCTTTCTGAGCCTTATCTTCGGCATCCTGGCGGGCCGATTTGCCGCCTACAGCAGCACCGGCCTCGCCGCCAACCTTCGGCTGGCCATGTACCAGAACATCCAGCGTTTCTCCTTCTCGGACATTGACAAGTATTCCACCGCAGGCCTTGTAACCCGCATGACCACAGACGTTTCCAGCATCCAGAGCGCTTTCCAGATGCTGCTCCGCGTCACTTTCCGTGCGCCGCTTAATCTGGTATCGGCCCTGGCCATGTGCTTTGTGATCCATCCCCGGCTAAGTATCATTTTCCTGGCGGCCATGCTGGTACTGGGCACCTTCCTTTCCTGGCTCATTCTCCGGGCAGCGCGCCTTTTCAAGGAAATCCTCAAGAAAGTGGACGCCCTCAACGGCGTGGTGCAGGAGAATGTATCGGCCATCCGCGTGGTGAAGGCCTTCGTGCGGGAAGACCACGAGATGTCCAAGTTCGACAAGGCCGCCCTGGGGCTCTACACCATGAACGTGAAGGCCGAAACGCTGATGGCGCTCAACGGCCCGGTGATGAACCTCATCGTGAACGCCTGCATCATCGCCCTAAGCTGGTGGGGTGCACGTTACATTGTGGAAGGTTCGCTCACAACCGGTCAGCTCACCTCCCTGATCAGCTATATCATGACGGTCCTCAGTTCGCTCATGATGCTGTCCATGATCATTGTGCAGCTCACCCAAAGTGCCGCCAGCGGCTCCCGAATAGCCGAAGTGATAGACGAGGTGCCGGATATGGACAATCCGGACAAGCCGCTCACCCAGGTGGCCGACGGAGGCATCCGCTTCAACCACGTATACTTTACTTATAAGGAAGGCGGTGACTATGCGCTGGAGAACATAGACCTGGAAATCAAGCCTGGGGAGACGGTGGGCCTTATCGGCGGCACCGGCAGCGGAAAATCCTCGCTGGTGAACCTCATCCCCCGCCTGTACGATGTTTCCCGGGGCTCCGTGGAAGTGGGCGGGGCCGATGTCCGCCGCTACGACATGCGCTCCCTCCGCAACAACGTGGCCATGGTGCTGCAGCAGAGCACCCTCTTCAGCGGAACCATCCTGGAAAACCTGCGCTGGGGCAATCCGGACGCCACCCGGGAGGAATGCGAGGAAGCCTGCCGCCTGGCCGCGGCCGATGAATTCATCCAAAGCTTCCCGGACGGCTACGACACCCACATAGAGCAGGGCGGAACCAACGTTTCCGGCGGCCAGCGGCAGCGCCTGTGCATTGCCCGGGCCCTCCTGAAGAATCCCAAGGTCCTCATCCTGGACGACTCCACATCGGCCGTGGATACCGCCACGGACGCAGCCATCCGGGAGACCTTCCGCACGCGCCTTAAAAGCACCACCAAGATTATCATCTCGCAGCGCATCCTCTCCATCAAGGACGCAGACCGCATCATCGTTATGGACAGCGGCCGCGTGGACGGCTTTGATACGCACGAGAACCTCCTTAAGACCAACGCCATCTACCGGGAGATCCACGAAATGCAGTCTTCCGGCGGAGAGGCCGATTTTGACCAAAAAACCACCTGACCATGCCACCCGGATTCAATATGCGCGGCCCCGCAGGAGCCGACCGAGGTCCCCGGGCGGGGGCCCATCTCAAGGACCTGAAGAAGGACTCCACCGTGTGGCGTCTGTTCAAGTACGTTTTCCGCCATTACAAGGTGAATATCGGCATTGTGCTGGTGTGTATTGTGGTTTCTTCGCTGGCATCGCTGGCGTCCTCCCTCTTTACCCGGACGCTCATTGACGACTATATCACGCCCCTCACGGGTGCCCTAAATCCGGACTACGGTCCCCTGGCGGTAGCCCTCCTCAAACTGGCGGGCGTGCTGCTGGCAGGCATTGTTGCGGGATATGCCCAAAGCCTTATTATGATCTATGTGGGGCAGGGTACGCTCCTGAGCCTCCGCAAAGACCTCTTCTCCCACATGGAAAAGCTGCCGCTGAGGTACTTTGACAGTCATTCCCACGGAGATATCATGTCCGTGTATACCAACGACGTGGACACCCTCCGGCAGGTGGTGGGGAGCAGCGTTCCCAACCTGTTCAAGTCCCTGGTCACCATCCTGGCCACCTTCGTGAGCATGCTGGTGCTCAGCCTGCCCCTCACGCTGGTTTCCGTCCTCATGGCCTGGCTCATGTACAGGGTGACCACCAGCCTGGGCAAGCTTTCCAAGAAATACTTTGTGGAACGGCAGCAGAACCTGGGCAAGGTGAACGGCTTCATTGAGGAGATGGTTTCCGGCCAGAAGGTGGTGAAGGTATACTGCCACGAGGAAGTGGCCGTGAAGGAATTTGAGAAACTGAATGAGCAACTGCGCTCCAGCGTGTACAACGCCAACAAGATAGGCAATATCATCATGCCGATAAACTCCAACATCGGCAACTTCGCCTATGTGCTGCTGGCGCTGGTGGGCGCGGTGATTGCCCTGGGATACACGCCCACGGCCGGCATCTCCCCCCTGGCGGGCTTCGCCGGAGCCGTGGCGCCCTGGTTCCTGCGGGGCCTGGACGGAGCCGCCCTCACCCTGGGTACGCTGGTTTCCTTCCTCACCCTGCAGCGCAACTTCACCCGGCCCGTATCGTCCATCTCCAACGAGATCAATTCCATCGTGATGGCCGCTGCGGGAACGGACCGCCTGTACGCCCTGCTGGACGAGGAACCGGAAGTGGATAACGGAAAACAGGAGCTGAAAGACATCCAGGGAGAGATTTCCCTCAAGGACGTGGACTTTGGTTATGTACCGGAAAAGCAGGTGCTTTACGACATAACCCTCACCGCGTACCCCGGCCAAAAGATTGCCTTTGTGGGCGGAACGGGTGCCGGAAAGACCACTATCACCAACCTCATCAACCGCTTCTACGAGACGCAGGACGGCAGCATCACCTTCGACGGCCTTAACATCAAGGACATCCGGAAGGACTCCCTCCGCCACAGCCTGGGCATGGTACTTCAGGAGACGCACCTCTTTGGCGGGACCGTGATGGAAAACATCCGCTACGGGCGCCTGGATGCCACGGACGAGGAGTGCCGGGAGGCCGCCCAGCTGGCCTGTGCCAACGATTTCATCCGCCGCATGCCCAAGGGTTACGACACAGTCTTATCGGCCGATGGAGGCAACCTTTCCCAAGGCGAACGGCAGCTCCTGGCCATTGCCCGCGCCGCCGTGGCCAATCCGCCGGTGCTCATCCTGGACGAGGCAACCTCCTCCATCGATACCCGTACGGAACGCCTTATCCAGAAGGGTATGGATTCGCTCATGAAGGGCCGGACCACCTTCGTGATCGCCCACCGCCTCTCCACGGTGCAGAATGCCGATTATATCATGGTGCTGGACCACGGCCGCATCATCGAGCGGGGCAAGCACCAGGAACTGCTGGACCAGAAGGGCAAATATTATCAGCTGTATACCGGAAACCAAATTGTATGATATGGAGTATCGGGAGATTCTTAACCTGATCCACCGGGAAGTGAAACCGGCGCTGGGCTGCACGGAACCCATTGCAGTGGCGCTGGCGGTAGC
>JAIKYL010000008.1 GCA_024683255.1 Bacteroidales bacterium
CCAAGCTGGTGTGCGCCTCCGCTCCTGCGGCTCCGGCCCAGAATTCCGGCCTGGTGGCCTATGAAAGCGACGACAACTTTGTGAAGTTTGTCTATGCGGCCACGTTCAATTTCCGCCGCCAGGCGGATGCCGGTCCCGCCGCGGGCCAGCTGCAGCTGCTGGTAGAGGAGAACGGCCAGCAAAAGAGTACCGTTTCCCTCAGCATGGAAGGCATCGTGGGTGCTAACAACGTTATTTGGCTCCGCCTGGTAAAACAGGCCGATACCTACACCGCCTGGTACTCCGTGGACGGCAGGAAGTATGAAAAGATGGGTACGGCACAGGCCGTGCTCAAGGATGTGCAGGTGGGTGTGACAGCCTGTGAAGGAGCCCAGCCCGCTATGATGCGGGGCTTTGGCGGTCCCGGCCGCGGCGGCATGCAGATGCCCGTTGCAGCACCGCTCAAGGCCGCTTTCGAAGAGTTCAAGATTAAATCCGCCGGTACCAAGTAATGTTCCCCGGAATCCGCATCATGCTTTCGGTACTCCTGCTTGTGGGCTGTTTTCGTACGGCCTGTGCGCAGGAGACCCTGCATGCGTCGTCCCATGGGGTGCTGCAGGCTGTCTGCGAGGGTCCGGACGGCATGCAATGGGCTGTTACGGATGCGGGGGAAATCCTGCACTCGGCAGACGGCCTTGCCTGGACCGTCCTGGATTTCAATGTGCAGTATGCCGGTTTTTACCCTCCGGTGGATTTCCGTGCCGTGGCCTCCGGCGGAGGCTCGGTGATGGTGGCGGGAGTGGATGCCGAAGGCCACCTGGCCGTGTATACCTCCAGCCGCGGCTCCGTGTGGAGCCCCCGTTCCCTGGACTATACGGAAGGAGGGGAGCGGCTTGTGCTGGATGTGGAGCCGGTCTCGCTCAGCTATGATACCCTGCGGGACAGTTTTTTCCTTTGCGGTACCAGCGGAACCCTCTTCGAGATGCCGGGCTGTTCGCATTGCAACCGCCTCACCCGTTATCCAACCGACACGCTGTATGTCCGCTTGCGGGCGGGATTCAACGTGATGCTCCTGGGCAGTGGCGGCTTCCGGAAAGTGGAATAGATAATAACCAATTACCATATACTCTGTATGAAACCTATTTTGTATTTGTCCGTTGCGGCGTTTTTGATGGCCGGTTCCGCGCTGGCCCAGACGCCGTCACCCACCAACCTGGGGCGGAATTCTTATCCTCAGGTGGGGCCCGATAACAGGGTTACCTTCCGGGTGAACGCTCCCCGGGCCACCTCCCTTACCCTTTCCCTGGGTAAGGACTATCCTATGGTCAAGGACGAAAAGGGGTTCTGGACCGTTACATCGGATCCGCAGGTGGAAGGCTTCCACTATTATTCCCTCAAGACGGGCGGACTCACTTTCAACGATCCTTCCGTGCATTCTTTCTTCGGCACCGGACGGGACTGCAGCGCCATTGAAGTGCCCGAGGATCCTGCCTCCTCGGCGTTCTATACACCCCAGCAGGGCGTTCCGCAGGGAGCCGTCCGTTCCATCCGTTACTGGTCCGAAGTGTGCGGGCAGTGGCGTCGGATGTTTGTTTATACACCGGCCGGATATGAGCAGAATCCCGGCAAGCGCTATCCTGTCCTGTACCTGCAGCACGGCGGTGGCGAAGACGAGACCGGCTGGATCTACCAGGGTTTCGCCGATGTGATCCTGGATAATCTGGTGGCCGAAGGCAAGGCCGTACCCATGATCATTGTGATGGTAAGCGGCGTGGCCCAGAAGGCCGATGGCTCCGGCGACGGCTTTGAAGCTATGGTTACGGAAGAAGTCATTCCGCTGGTAGACAAGCGTTTCCGCACCCTCGCAGACCGCGACAACCGCGCTGTGGCAGGACTTTCCTGGGGTGCCAAGCAGGCTTATGACCTGGGCCTGGGATACCGGGATCTCTTCTCCTGGATCGGCGGTTTCAGCGGCATCATCGTCATCGGTGAGTTCCGTGTCCGTCCCGCCGGCTACGAGGATCCGGAGAAGTTTGCCGCCGCCTATGACGGCGTCTTCTCGGACCCCAAGTGGTTCAATGAGAACTATCACCTGCTCTTCATCGCCAACGGCGAGGCCGAAGGTTCCCACCTCATGGGGATGTCGGCCCTCCTGAAGGAAAGGGGTATAGAGAACGTGTTCTACCAGTCTCCCAGCACGGCGCACGAGTGGCTCACCTGGCGCCGATGCCTGAAAGAATTCGCCAAAAGACTCTTTAAATGATGCCGCTTATGAAACGATATATCATTCCGTTTGTCCTTCTGGGCGTTCTGATGGCCGGCTGCAAGCAGCCCGCCGCTCCCGTGGGTGTCCTCACCGAACCCACGCCGGCCTCTACCAATACCCCCGGCCGGGAGTATCCCAAGATTAATCCGGACCTTTCGGTGGAATTCCAGGTCCAGGCCCCCGAGGCCCAGGAAGTGGCCGTGGATATCTGCGGCAAGGTCTATCCCATGCAGCGGGAGGGCGACGGCCCCTGGAAGGTTGTCACCGATTCCCTGGAGCCCGGTTTCCATTACTATTTCCTCGTAGTGGATGGCATGCGGCTTTCGGACCCCAACAGCCAGCTCTTCTTTGGCACAGGCGTGGACGCCAGCGCCATCGATATTCCGGAAGCGGGCGTGGATTTCTATCTGGAAAAGAATGTCCCCCGCGGCGAAGTGCGCATGCAGCGCTATTGGTCGCCTTCCATGAATGCCTGGCGCACCTGCTATGTGTATGTCCCGGCCGAATACGACAGCAAGCCCAGGCAGCGCTATCCGGTGCTGTATCTGCAGCACGGCGGCGGCGAGGACGAGACCGGCTGGGCCCGTCAAGGCAAGACGGACATCATCCTGGACAATCTCATCGCTGCCAGGAAGGCCGTTCCCATGCTCATCGTGATGGATTACGGCCAGGCGGCGGGTGACTTCGCGGAGATCCTGCTCAACGAGACCATCCCCATGATTGACAGTAAGTACCGCACCCTGGCCGATGCCAGACACCGGGCCATGGCCGGCCTGTCCTTCGGAGGCGGCCAGTCCTGGTCCATCGGCCTCAAGCATCCGGAAGTGTTTTCCTCCATCGGCGTTTTCTCCTCCGGTATGTTCGGCGGTGTGGGGCCGGGCGCCTATGCTCCCTTCTCCGTTGAAAGCCAGTTGCCCGAACTGCTGGCCGATCCTGCTGCCTTCAATGCTGCCCATCCGGTGTTCTACATGTCCTGCGGCGAAGGTGATCCGCGCATCGAGCATACCCGTGCCGCGGCCGATGCCCTGAAGGCAGCCGGCGCCAAAGTCAAGTTTACGGCCTGGCCCGGCGGCCACGAGTGGCAGCCCTGGCGTAAATCCCTCCATGAATTCTGTCAATTGATTTTCAAATAACTATGAAAAAGTATCTGATCATTGCGGCAGCGGCGCTCTGCCTGTGCGCCTGTGCCAAGCAGGTTCCCGGTCAGGTTAATGTGACCGGCGGCACCATCCAGGGTACGGTCCTGGAGAACGTTACCGTTTACAAAGGAATCCCCTTTGCAGCCCCGCCCGTGGGCGATTTCCGTTGGAAGGCCCCCCAGCCTGTGGTGGCCTGGCAGGGGATTAAGGAGTGCAAGGAATTCGGTCCCAATCCCATGCAAGGAAACGGTGAAGGCTGCTCTGAAGACTGCCTGTACCTGAATGTATGGACTCCAGCCAGAAGCCCTAAGGACAAATTGCCTGTAATGGTCTGGATCTATGGCGGAGGCTTTGCCGGCGGCGCCACTTCCTATTACGACGGCACGCTCCTTTCCCAGAAAGGCGTGGTTGTGGTGAGTGTGGCCTACCGCGTGGGCAAGCTGGGCTTCCTGTCCCTGCCTGAGCTGTCGGCCGAAGATCCCAACGGCGTCAGCGGCAACTACGGTCTGCTGGACCAGATCGCCGGCCTTCAGTGGGTGAAGGACAATATCGCCAAGTTCGGCGGAGACCCTTCCAACGTGACCATTTTCGGCGAATCGGCCGGTGGCATTTCCGTGAGCATGCTGTGCGCTTCGCCGCTGGCCAAGGGCCTGTTCCAGCGGGCTATTTCCCAGAGCGGCGGTTCCTTCGGCCCCACCAACCCCCAGTCCTATCCCGGCGAGAACATGCAGACTCTGGCCGTTGCCCAGCAGGCCAACCAGGCCTGGGCCAAGGGCGCTTTTGGCGAAGATTATACGCTTGAGCAGCTGCGTGCGGCCGATGCCAAGGCCGTAATGGGTGGTTTCGGCGGTTCCGGCGGCTGGCCTGTGACGGACGGCTACGTGATTCCGGACGACCAGTACAAGCTGTACGAGGCCGGGAAGTACAACGATGTGGATGTGCTCATCGGCTACAACTCCGACGAAGGCCTCAGCTTCGGCTTCTCCTTCGGCGGCGGCAGCCATCAGGACCAGGTCCGTTCCCGTTATGAGGATTATGCCGATGCCCTTCTGGCCGCCTATCCCGTGGAGGCCGACGGAAAGGTGGGCAAGACCGCCCGTGACCTCACCCGCGACGCCGCCTTCGGCTGGCAGACCTGGGCCTGGGCCCGCCTGCAGGAAAAGACCGGCAAGGGCAAGGTCTGGCTCTACTATTTTGACCAGCATCCGGAGTATCCGGAGGACAGCCCCCGCTTCGGCCAGGGTTCCCCGCACGGTCAGGACGTAGCCTATGTCTTCGGCAATCCGGAAGAGGTGCAGCCCACGGACATGGCGCTCTCCGGCTGGATGATGTCTTACTGGAGCAACTTCGCCAAGACGGGTGATCCCAACGGCGAAGGTCTCCCGGAGTGGCCGCGCTTCCGCAATGAAGAACCTCAGAGCATGGTGCTCACCGGTGAAGGCTGCTACGCAGCCCCCGTCCCCTCCGAGAAAGCCCTGTGGGTCCTGGACGAGTACTTTGCCTGGCGCCGCAGTCAGGAATAGTGTGTTTTTCGGAAACACCTATTTATTTGCGACTTATGTAAATACCCTGCTGCAATCTTACAGCAGGGTATTTGCATAACACATTCAATCTCAATCTTTTTCGCAATAGTACGCAGTATTCTGCAAAAAGGAACGTTATTTAATTGATGGAAGAACAGGAACTGGCCAGCAGATGTGCCCGGAGGGACAGGGAAGCACGGGAAGAGCTGTTCAAGCGGTATAGTCCCCGCTTGTATGCCCTGTGTGTGCGCTATACCCGGAACCGCCAGGAGGCCGATGACCTGCTGCAGGACGCCTTCATCCGGGTGTTCGACCGGATGGGCAGGTTCCGCTGGCAGGGCGAAGGATCTCTGTACCGCTGGATGAGCCGCCTTACGCTTTACCTGTTCTTTGACAAGGCGCGGCGAAGGCGCCTGATGCGGGAAACGGACATAGGCCCGCTGGAAGAATCGCTCCCGGAACCGGACTATCAGGAGACCCTGCAGGTCCCGCCGGAAAAGCTGAAAACCTTCATAGACGGCCTCCCGGAACGGTACCGGACGGTATTTCAACTCTACTGTATTGATAATTTGTCCCATGCGGAAATTGCCGGACTGCTGGGAATTAAGGAAAAGACTTCATCGGCCGATTTGGCACGCGCACGGGTGCTGCTCTCCAAACAAATAAAAGCCTATCTCCATGAAAACGAATAAAGACTGGGCCGATGCCCTTCGCGAACAATGCTTCCCGGAAGAGGTCTCCCCTTCCGAGGGAAGCTGGGCGGGCATTACCGTTGCCCTGCGCCGGAGAACTGCACGCCGATGGAGCCTTGCCGCCGCCCTGGCCCTCTTGCTTCCGGTAGGTGGAGTACTGCTTTTCAAACCCTCGTCACCGGCTCCTATGCTGACCCAGGAGCATACGGTACTGGAATCCTCGGTACCTGAACTGCTGGCGTCTCTCCCTCCTTCCAGTCGGGTGGCCTCTTTGAGCCAGCGGAAAGCGGCTGCTGCGCCTGTGGAAACGGTGAATGAAATTGTAGAGCCAGTAGCTGAAACTGTGGAGCCGGAAGTTACCCCTGAGGAGCCGGTAACAGTTACAGTGGAAATACCTGTATCTGAGCCGGAGGAAGAAACAGTTGCACAGTTTGAAGAGCTTCTGGACGAAGAACAGCCCCGGCGAGCTAAAAGAGTGTCCGTGACCCTTCAGGGTGGAAGTTCCCTGGGGCAGCGGGATTCCTATCCGCTGCAGGAATATGCCAAAAGGATGAGCTCTCAGACAAAATCGGCCAATCTCTTCTGGAATAATATAATCAACAACGGTCAGGCGGACCAGCTGCATTACAGGCACGACCTTCCGCTTAGCCTGGCCCTTACCCTTCGCTGGGACCTGTCTTCCAGGTTGGCCCTTGAAAGCGGCATCAGCTATACCTATCTTCATTCCTATGGGGAACAAACCGGCCATCAGCAACTCCATTTTGTTGGCATTCCGCTCAAGCTGGACGTGCGGCTGTTTTCGGCAGGTCCGCTGGATGTAAGTGTTGGTGCTTACGGTATGGGAGAAAAGTGCCTGAGCGCCGTCCAGGGAGGAGTCCGGTACCCGGAGACTGCCGTGCAGTGGTCGGCCGGCGCATTCCTGGTTGCAGGTTACCGGCTGGGCTCCTTTGCCACCCTGTACCTGCAGCCGTCCCTGTCCTATTACTTCACCAAAACAACGCTCATCACCTACCGGACGGAGAATCCCCTGGGCTTCACCCTTCAGGCCGGTTTGAGGTTTCATCTTTAGGCGCGCAGTACTTTTCACTTTTATGCGTTATATTTGCAGAATCAACCATTCCACAGTAATGAAACGCTTATTCGCTTTTTTAGGTATTGCCGCCGCCATGGTAGCTTGTGACAAAGAACAGCCCTGGAGTGACCCTACCCAAGAGGAAGATGCTCCTCTTTTCAATATCACCAGGACGGACCTTAGCAGCATATCTTTTGACCTGGATGACATTTCAGATCCCGGTACCATCACCTCGCCGGTGAATTATTTTACCAATGTCTCGTGGGAAGAGTGGCGGCATATGAGCAATCCGGAAAGACACGAAGTCCTGGAAGTCCCGGAAGCCACTCTTAAACAGATGACCACCCGGGCGCTGGTGGAATCGGCCCTTAACCATCCGGAACTGGGCATCGTCAACTACGCGTACAATTATCCCCTGGCAGCCATGGACCATTTCGTGGAAAACACCGGACTCATGCGGGAGCTCTATTCCCGCAAGAATGCCCCGGATGTCCTTATCTGGGCATATGGGCAGGCCGCCCTGGATCCGCTTTATCTGCTGGATCCGGATGCCGCCTGGCAAAACCGGGATTATGAGGCCAATATGTCGCTGGACAAGCTGGATTACCTATCCTTCAAGGCCTTTGACCTGCTCATGGCCAGCAGTCATTTTGACTTTTCCCACTCCCAGTATCTGGACTATTTCAAATCAACAACCGCCTATAAGATTTCGGAAGAGGGGCTGGATCTTTCCGGAGAAACCACCTATTACTGCGAACCCCTCCTCATAATCTGGGATAAATACTTCGGCAAGCTGGCACCCGGCATCTGCCTGGGCTCGGACCCTTACAGGTTTTAGCCAGCGGCAAAGCCTGTGATAAGTCGGTTTTTTTCCGTATTTTTGTAAAAAACAAATGATATGAAAAAAGCCGTCTGTATGCTGGCCGCGCTGTGCCTCCTGGCCGCTTGCCGGGAAAAGCCGCAGGAACTGCTGTTGCATTACAATGAGCCTGCTCAATTCTTTGAGGAGGCTCTCCCGCTGGGGAACGGCCGGCTGGGTGCCATGGTCTATGGCAGAGTGACGCAGGAGGAACGCATTTCCCTTAATGACATCACCCTATGGACCGGAGAGCCGGACAGGGGGCCGGAGCATCCGGACCTGCAGATGGTGGGGCTCACGGGCTCCGGAGCTGAGACCCTGCAGGCCATCCGGGAAGCCCTGGAGCAGGAGGACTACAAGAAGGCGGAAGAGCTGCAGTTGGGCCTCCAGGGACATTTCACGGAGAGTTATCAGCCGCTGGGAAGCCTTTATATCCATTATCTGGACTCGGCCGATATAACTGACTACCGCAGGGAATTGAACCTCTCTACGGCCACGGCAACGGTCTCCTGCCTCAAGGACGGGCAGCCTTTCCGGGCCAGTTGCTTTGTGTCGGCTCCGGATTCTGTAATTGTGCTGCGGCTCACTTCGGGGGCCGGGATTGATGCCGATGTCCGGCTGGACAGCCCCCTGGACCACGAAAACGTGGCTTTCCCGGACCGCCTGGCCATTGACGGATACGCCCGCTGGCACGCTTATCCCAATTATTATTACGGTGAAAAGCTGCAGATGCCTCTCTCAGACCCTTCCCGCGGCATCCATTTCCGGACGCTTCTGGGCTGCAAGCCGGAGGACGGATCGGCCGTAGTGGAAGACGGACTCCTGAAGCTTCGCGGCTGCCACGACGTAATGCTGTACGTGGTTAATTCCACCAGTTTCAACGGCTTTGACAAAGACCCTGTCCGCGAGGGGAAAGACTATAAAGCGTTGGCATCGGCCAACTTTGACCGCGTGGCTAGGAAGAATTACAACGCCCTCCGGAAAGTCCACGAGGCCGATTTCGGGCAGTTCATGGGCCGCGTGAGCCTGGACCTGGGCGCCACGCCGGATTCCGTGAAGGTCCTTCCCACGGACGTGCAGCTAAAGCGCTATACAGACCTCCAGGAAGCCAATCCGGAGCTGGAGGCCCTGTACTACCAGTATGGCCGGTATCTCCTTATTTCCAGCTCCCGTACGGACGGGGTTCCCGCCAACCTGCAGGGCCTCTGGAACGAGAGTATGGAGCCGCCGTGGAGCTGCAACTACACCATCAACATCAACCTGGAAGAGAACTACTGGCCGGCCGAAGCGGCGGCCCTGCCGGAGATGCACGAGGCCATGCTTTCCTTTGTCCGGAATCTTTCCATCAGCGGTATGCCCGTGGCTCAGCGGCTCTACGGGGTCAGACGCGGTTGGAACGCCGGACACAATTCCGACATCTGGGCCACGGCTACGCCGGTGGGTCTGGGGACGGGGGTTCCCATGTGGGCCAACTGGACCATGGGCGGTGCCTGGTGCGCCACCCATATCTGGGAGCACTACCTTTTCACCAGGGACCGTGCAGCGCTGGAACGGGACTATCCCGCCCTCCGGGGTGCGGCCGAATTCTGCCTGGACTTCCTGGTGGAAAAGGACGGGGAACTCATTACTTCGCCGGGTACATCGCCGGAAAATGACTACATAACACCCGACGGCTACAACGGCTCCACGCTCTATGGCGCCACGGCCGATCTGGCTTTGGTGCGGGAATGCCTCACAGACGCCGTTAAAGCCGCCCGGGAACTGGGTACGGATGCCGCCTTCTTGGAAGAGGCCGAAGGTGCGTTGGGGCGCCTCCGAGGCTATCATATCGGCTCGCAGGGCCAGCTTCAGGAATGGTATTACGACTGGGCCGACAGGGATCCCCAGCACCGGCATCAGTCCCATCTTATCGGAGTGTATCCCGGGCATCAGATTGAGGCCGGCTCGGAGCTGGCCGATGCGGCCCTAAAGACCCTGGAGATCCGGGGCTTCGAGACCACCGGCTGGAGCTGCGGCTGGCGCATCAACCTTTATGCCCGCCTGCAAGACGGGGAGAATGCCTATAAGATGTACCGCCGGCTGCTCCGTTATGTGAGTCCGGACCGCTACCGGGGCCCGGACGCCCGCCGGGGCGGCGGCACCTATCCCAACCTCATGGACGCCCACTCGCCCTTCCAGATTGACGGCAACTTCGGCGGCTGCGCCGGGGTGATGGAAATGCTCCTGCAGAGCGCCGAGGACGGTACCCTACAGACCCTGCCGGCCCTGCCGTCGGCCTGGCCCAGCGGCTCCGTCAAAGGCCTCCGTACCCGCGGAGGTAAGACCGTGGATCTAACTTGGAAAAACGGTAAAGTTCAGAAACTGACAGTCCGGTGATTCCACTACTTTTGCCGCCAGTACATACAGAATGCACAGAAGATGGTTTTTGTGGATTCGCGGCAGCAAAGTCTGTGATAAGTCGGCAATTATCTGTATTTTTGTACAAATCTACTGATATGAAGAATACCCTCTGCCTGCTGGCAGTCCTGTGCCTCCTGGCCGGCTGCGCTTCCACCGGGGAACCGGGTTCCCAGGTGGCCGTTAATCCCCTCACTTATACGGATATTCCGGACCCGGATATCGTCCGCGTGGGTAATGACTATTACATGGTAAGCACCACCATGTACTTCTGCCCCGGCGCCCCCATCATGCATTCCAAAGACCTGGTGCACTGGCGCATAATCAATTATGTGTACGACGTAATTGAGGATGACGACAAGTATAACCTCCAGAATGAGCAGAATGCTTATGGCAAGGGCCAGTGGGCAGCCACGCTGCGCTATCACAAGGGCACCTGGTACTGCCTCTTTGTGGCCAACGACCAGCACAAGACCTATCTCTACAAGACCAAAAACATAGAGAAAGGCCCCTGGAAGCGCAACGAGATTGAAGGATTCTTCATGCACGACGCCTCGCTCCTCTTCGACGATGACAACCGCCTGTGGGTGGCCTGGGGCAACGGAGAAATCCACCTGGTGGAACTGGAGCCGGACGGATCGGCCGTAAAAGCGGGAGCGCAGGAGAAGGTGATCATCGACTCCCCGCGTCAGGGCTGGATGCTCCGGGCCGAAGGATCGCACCTGTACCATATCGGCGATTATTATTATGTGCTGGAAATTGACTGGCCCCGGGGTGGCGTACGTACGGCCACTTGCTGGCGCAGCAAGGACATAGAAGGCCCCTATGAGCGCAAAGTGGTACTGCAGGGCACTCTGGGTGGCCGTGGCGACGGCATCGCACAGGGTCCCATTGTGGACACGCAGTTTGGGGACTGGTATGCCGTCCAGTTCCAGGACCACGGCGCCGTGGGCCGCATTCCCACCGTCCAGCGCGTAACCTGGGTGGACGACTGGCCCATCATGGGCAATGACGGCGTACCGGAAGAGGAAGTTACCGTTAACTTGAAGGCCGATGGAGAAGACTACGTCTGGGACAACGACGAGTTCGATTCCTCCAAACTGGCCCTGGTGTGGCAGTGGAACCACAGGGAGCCGGAAGGCTGGTCCCTCACGGAGCGTCCGGGCTGGATGAAGCTAAGCGCCAACAGTTGCTGGTTCGGCCTGCCGGATGCCCGCGGAACCCTTACCCAACGCACCGTAGGGCCCCGCTGCGTGAGCGAGGTACTCATGGATGCATCGGCCCTGGAGCCCGGTGACGAGGCAGGTATCTGCGCCTTCCAGAGCCGGAGCGCCCGTATCGGCATAGAAGTCTCCCGCGACGGCAGCCGTCTGGTCACCCTCCGGGAGAAAGAGGACATCCTCTCCCAGATGCCGCTGGAGGGAGATCAGGTATACTTCCGCATCCGCTACGTCTTTACGCCGATGGAAGAGGGAGACGTCCGCGACACGGCTTTCTTCAGCTGGTCCTCCGACGGAGAGAACTGGTACAACTTCAACTACGCCCTGGAGATGCGCTTTACGCTGGATTATTTCACCGGTTATCGTACCGGCCTGTACTGCTTCCACCGCGAAGGCCAGGGCGGCGCCGCGTACTTCGACTACTTCCACCAGTGGGTGTACTAAACTGATTATCAGTAATATAAAAGATTCTCCCTGTGATTCCGGTCACAGGGAGAATTCTTTAAATACCTGTAAACGAGTTGATTACTTCACTTCCAGCACCACCACGGAGGCGGCGGGGAGGGTGAGCTTCACGGTTTTGCCGGAGACCTTGGCGCCGGAGAATGCGGCGGGAGCCACCTCGGGGGCCTTGCCGAAGTCGTTGTAGGCGTTGATCTTGGCGGCCTGGAGGATTTCTCCGGAAACGGTCTTGGGCTTGAGCTGGTCAAAAGAGAGCTCCACCGTCACGGGCTTGTCCAGGGACGGATTGGCCAGGGAGACGTGCAGGGCGCCGGCGGCGTCGCGGGAGGCGCAGGCGCTGAAATTCTCCATCACGCGTCCTTCGGCCGATACAAAGGTACCGCAGCTGTACTCCGAAGGCACATAAGTGGCGTTCTGGTGCACGTTGAACATGCGGAACACGTGGTAGGTGGGCGTGAGGACCATCTGGGGACCCTTGGTGAGGATCATGGCCTGCAGCACGTTCACGATCTGGGCGATGTTGGCCATCTTAAGGCGGTCCGTATGTTTCTGGAAGATGTTGAGGGACAGGGCGGCCACCATGGCGTCGCGCATGGTGTTCTGCTGGAACAGGTGGCCGGGGTTGTAGCCGGGTTCCACATCGAACCAGGTGCCCCACTCGTCCAGCAGGAGAGCAACCCGCTTGTCCGGGTCGAAGGCGTCCATGATGGCTTCGTGGTTGCGGAGGACCTCGTCAATCTCCACGCTCTTGGCCAGTACGTTGTAATACTCTTCCGGGGTGAAGTCCGTGGCCGATCCCTTGCTGCCCGTCCAACCCTTGCAGGTATAATAATGCAGGGAGAGGCCGTCCATCTTGTCGCGGTCCTTCTGCATCATGGTACGGGTCCAGGCATAGTCGTAGTCGGATGCGCCGCAAGCCACCTTGAAGAGGCGGTTCTCCCCGTAGTTGCGGGAATAGAGGGCGTAACGCTTATACACATCGGCATAATAATCGGCCGTCATGTCTCCGCCGCAGCCCCAGGTCTCGTTGCCAACGCCCAGGTATTTCACCTTCCAGGGCTTCTCTCGGCCGTTCTTGGCGCGGAGTTCGGCCATGGAGCCGTTCTCCGCCGTCATGTATTCCACCCACTTGGCGAGCTCTTCCACGGTGCCGGAGCCGATGTTGCCGCTGATGTAGGGCTCCGTGCCCAGCATCTCGCAGAGATTCAGGAATTCGTGCGTGCCGAAGGAGTTGTCCTCCACTGTGCTGCCCCAGTTGTTGTTCACCAGCTTGGGCCGGTTTTCCTTGGGGCCGATGCCGTCCATCCAGTGGTATTCATCTGCAAAGCAGCCGCCGGGCCAGCGGAGCACGGGCACCTTGAGGGCCTTCAGGGCCTCCAGCACATCCGTGCGATAGCCGTCCACGTTGGGAATGGAGGAATCCGGGCCCACCCAGATGCCTTCATAGATGCATCGGCCCAGATGCTCTGAGAACTGACCGTAAATCTCGGCCGGAATCACGGGTTGGTCCTGGGCGGTTTCCCGCACGGACACTTTCACCTGGGCCTGGGCCCCCAGCGAAACGGCAAGCGCCGAAAGGAGAAGGATAATTTTCTTCATATTGGTTGAGGTTATTAATTATTGCTGTTCATTCTACCCTACTTTCAACAAAAATACGTATATTTGAGGACAGAATTATATCAATTTTTATTCATAAGTATTTAATTTTAATTTTTCCATACATTATGCGTAAACTTCTTATTATCTGCGCCGGCGCCGCCCTGCTTCTGGCAGCCTGCGCCCCAAAGGAGCAGAAGGCCGCTCTAACCGCTTCCGGCCTGGATCCCAAGAACTTTGAAAACACTTATAACGGCGCCTCCACGGCCCTTTATACCCTCAACAACGAGAATGGCATGGAGGTTTGCATCACCAACTTCGGCGGTCGCATCGTCTCCATCGTGGTCCCGGACCGGGACGGCAACATGCGGGACGTGGTGCTGGGCTTCGACAAGGTGGAAGACTACTTCCCGGAGAACAATCAGACGGACTTCGGCGCCTCCATCGGCCGATATGCCAACCGCATCAACCAGGGACAGATTACCCTGGACGGTGAAACCTACCAGCTGCCGCAGAACAACTTCGGCCACTGCCTCCACGGCGGTCCCACCGGCTGGCAGTATCAGGTATATGATGTAGTAGAGGCCGATGCCAAACACGTAAAGCTCTGCCGCGTTTCCCCGGACGGAGACAACAACTTCCCCGGCAATGTGAAGGCCTTTGTAACCTACACCCTCACGGATGACAATAAGATTGACATCCAGTATGAGGCCACCACGGACAAGACCACGGTCATCAACATGACCAACCACTCGTACTTCAACCTGGCCGGCGCACCCGACACTCACCGCATTGTGGACGAGGTGCTGTACGTGAACGCCAGCAACTTCACCCCCGTGGACGAGACTTACATGACCACCGGAGAAATCCGCCCGGTAGCCGGCACACCGTTCGACTACACCACCTCCCACCTCATCAGCGACAATATTACGGCCGATGATGAGCAGATCCGTTTCGGCAACGGCTTTGACCACAACTGGGTTCTGGACAACAACCGGGACATCAACGTGATTGCCGCCTGCCTGTACAACCCGGTGAACGGCATCAAGCTCTGCGTCTATACGGACGAGCCCGGCATCCAGGTGTACTCCGGCAACTTCCTGGACGGCACCGTAAAGGGTAAGAAGGGTATTGTTTACCAGCAGCGCACCGGCATCTGCCTGGAGACCCAGAAGTATCCGGACACGCCCAACAAGCCCGAATGGCCGTCGGCCGTGTTACGTCCCGGCGAGAAGTACACCAGTCACTGCATATTCGCTTTCACTACGGAATAAACAAACGAGTCGCGACCCTCCCCAAGGTCGCGACTCTGGTATATAAAACGAACTTAACAAATAGACTTTGAAGAATTCTTCATAGTCCAATAGCAAAGGTATAACCTTTAAATTATAAAAACAAATTTATTTACAACTTTTAACCAATTAAATATTTTTAGTAATAAGTTGTAAGTTATAAAACGTTGAACATGATGCGCTTCCAATTATTAACGCTTGCCGTCATTGTATGCCTGGCAGGAGCCTGCAACACGCAAAAAGAGCAGCCCGGGCACGGTTATCCCATAGATCCGGTCTCTTTCACCCAGGTGAAAGTGGAAGAAAACTCCTTCTGGGGACAGCGCCTTAAGGCTTCCCGTGAGGTAACCATTCCGCTGGCCTTCTCCAAGTGCGAGGAAACCGGACGCTATCGGAACTTTGAACAGGCCGCCCAGCAGATGGCCTCCACGGAGAACCTGGGCTTCCCGCCCAGCGGCTTCCCCTTTGACGACACGGATGTTTACAAGACCATCGAGGGCGCCAGCTACCAGCTGCAAACCTATCCGGATGCAAAACTGGAAGCCTACATAGACAGCGTGCTGGCCATCGTGGCCACCGCACAGGAGCCGGACGGCTACCTGTACACGCCGCGCACCATGAATCCGGAGCATCCGCATCCCTGGTCCGGCCTCACCCGCTGGAGCGAAGTGGAAGGCGGCAGCCATGAGTTCTACAACCTGGGACACATGCTGGAAGCGGCCGTGGCGCATTATCAGGCCACCGGCAAGCGCAATTTCCTGGATATAGCCATCCGCTATGCAGACTGCGTGGTCCGGGAGATCGGCGAGGGAGAAGGGCAGACCTGCGTGGTTCCCGGTCATCAGATTGCCGAAATGGGCCTTGCGAAGCTGTACCTGGCCACCGGGGACAAAAAGTACCTGGACCAGGCCAAGTTCTTCCTGGACAAGCGCGGCACCACCAAGATCCGCCAGGCGTATAGTCAGTCGCACAAGCCGGTCCTTGAGCAGGACGAGGCGGTGGGACACGCCGTACGCGCCGCCTACATGTACGCCGGAATGGCCGATGTGGCCGCCCTCACGGGAGACCCCTCCTACGTGGACGCCATAGACCGCATCTGGGAGAACATCGTGGAGAAGAAGCTCTACATCACCGGCGGCATCGGCGCCACGGGCAATGGCGAAGCCTTCGGCCCCAACTACTTCCTGCCCAACGCCACTTCTTACTGCGAGACCTGCGCGGCCATCGGCAACGTTTATGTGAATTACCGCATGTTCCTCCTGCACGGGGACGCCAAGTATTTTGACGTGCTGGA
>JAIKYL010000022.1 GCA_024683255.1 Bacteroidales bacterium
TATTTATAGAAACGGCAGCCGCTCAGACCGGTAGAATAGTTTTGTATATATGCAGCGGAATCAGTAACTTTGGACTTATGAAAAAACTTTTTTTGATAATAACTGCAGGGCTGTTGACAGCGGGAGAGATCTTTGCACAGGAGAGTAACGCCCTGTCTTTCAGTAGGATAGACCGTAATCCAATAACATCGGCCTTTGCCGGAGCGGGTGCCGCGTATAACGGATCGGCCGCGTACAGCGCCTTTGGCAATGCCGCCATGCTGCCGTTCTTTGGCGGAACCCTGGATGCAGCCGTATCCTATCAGCGCTGGACTCCGGGCCTTTCGGTTTCCAACAACGTGAGCGTGGGCGCCGCGTACAAGATTATGCCCCGGCTGGGCCTGTCTCTGGGCTATACGCTGGAAAACGGCACCGCCTATGAAATTTACGAAGGCCCCCGGGCCCCTTCCGGCATCTTCTATCCCAAGAATCACGTCATTGCCCTGGGCGTAGGTGTGGGCATTACGGATATGATAAGTGCAGGCATAAACATACGCTATGCCCGGGATGCCTCCGCCCACGGATCTATTTTTGGAGGAGTGAGTGCCGATGTATTTGCCGGAGTGCAGCTTAACGAAGCGCTCCGGATTACCGCCGGACTCTCCACCCTGGGCACCCGTGTGGCCGATTCCTGGAACCAGC
Source organism: Bacteroidales bacterium (assembly GCA_024683255.1). The sequence continues at coordinate 682 of JAIKYL010000022.1, forward strand.
CCGCCTCCGCAAAGGCCGCCGTAGACTGGGCGCCCGTGCTGTCCGGAGACCACGCCCTGAATATAATGGCCGATGCAGACTATTACTTCTCCGGCAGTTTTGCGGCTGCCGCGGGGTTGCAGTACGCCTTCCGGCAAATGCTGTTTGTGCGCGCCGGCTACCGTTTTGCCTCCGAGACCAGTGTAATTCCCGGTCACATGGCCCTGGGTCTTGGAGTCAAGTTCAGCGGTTTCCGGCTGGATTTCAGCTGGCTAACCGCATCCCAGGCTCTTGGCAATACCCTCAATGTGGGCCTGGGCTACAGCTTCTAAAGTTTTTTTTTGCAAACCCGGAAAAAGTTCCTATATTTGCAGTCCCGTTTTTCGGGACCTATACTGGAGAGATGCTCGAGTGGCTGAAGAGGCACGCCTGGAAAGCGTGTGTACCCCAAAAGGGTATCGCGAGTTCGAATCTCGCTCTCTCCGCAAAAAAGACAGCTAGATGCTGTCTTTTTTGCTTTTCAAGCGAGATAAAAATCTCGCACGTTACCCCCTCCCTATATCCCTCCCCTCGGGGGAGGGACTATCATCCGGCCGCACAGCGTAGTGGAAAGACGGCGGTTTGCCTACGCACATATTCAAGAGAAGGTCTATTCGGCCAGTCCATATACCGTATGTACAACCATAATGCCCTGCAATGCGGTTTGTTTGTACATATCTTCTGGAAAACCTGCAAAAGAAGCGATTTGCATGAGGTATGTACACAAAATCAGCCTTTCACATCGTTTTACATGTACATACCAGATATGAAATCAAACTCGATTCTCTAGAGTAAACACAGTTACAGACATAGATGGGCAAAACGTCCTTTAACGTAATACCGGGATTATTCCGTATCTTTGCGTAAACGCTTAAGACTATGACCAGGACTGTTTTTCTTTTGGCGGTGGCGGCGACGGTGGCTGCCTGCCAGGCACAAGCCCCTCAGGATACTTTGAAACCGCGGATTGTGGTGCTTACGGACATCGGCCCGGCCGAGGTGGAGCCGGACGACAACGAAAGTGCAGTGCGCCTCCTCAGTTACGCCGATCGTTTTGAGATTGAAGCCATTGTCACCACCATCGGGTGGAACTGCGATCCCTATCCGGAGGAATGGGCGGAATACTTGTACCGCGTGATTGAAGGTTATTCCGTGGATGTGAACAACCTCATGAAGCGCTCCGGACAGACCGCTTTCCTTTCGTCGGAAGAAGAGCAGGGCTCCCAGCAGCTGGGATACTGGCCCAGCGCGGAGTATATCCGTAGCCGGGCGGTCATGGGTAGCACCCGCGCGGGCATCGGCGTCATTGGGGAGGGAAACGATTCCCCGGGCAGCGAATTACTAATAAAGCTGGCCGATGAAGACGACCCCCGGCCCATCTGGGTGTGCTCATGGGGCGGTGCCAACACCCTTTCCCAGGCCATTTGGCGCGTACAACAGGAACGTACACCAGAAGAGCTCAAGGCTTTTTTGCGCAAGTTCCGCCTCTATACCATTACGGACCAGGACATGGTATACGCCATGCGCATGGATCGGGCATACAGTTCCCACCAGTGGCTCAGAAGGGAGTTCCCAGAGGACCTCATGCTGGTTTGGGACGAGAGCGCCTGGCTCAACCAGAACGCCCTGGGCGTAAGGAACTGGGACAAATATGCAGAGCTAATCCAGGGGCACGGAGAGATGGGAAAAGTTTACCCGCACTATCTTTGGGGCGTGGAAGGCGATACGCCCAGCTTTCTGAATGTAATGCCCAATGGGCTCAACGATCCGGAGCACCCGGAGCAGGTGGGATGGGGCGGATGCCACCTTTTCGGCATTTCGCCGGACGGGGAAACCAACGCCTGGTCCAACTGGCAGCAACCGTTGAAGGACATCTCCAATGCCTACGAACACAAGTTTTACCCAGATGAGTTCAACGATTTCGCGGCCCGGATGCAATGGGCGGCTGAAGGAAAGGGCAACCGCAACCCGGTGGTCCGGATAAACGGAGAGGAAGGCATTAAGCCGATGGAAGTATCGGCCCGCTCCGGCAAAGAGCTGCGTTTTGACGCATCGGCCTCTTCGGATCCGGACGGCGACGCCCTGCGCTTTGAGTGGTGGTTCCAGGAGTTCCCCGGCGATGCACAGCTCCCGTCTTTGGCCGATGCAAACGCCCCGCAGGCCGTTTTCACCCTCCCTGCCGATGCAGCCCCCGGACAGCAGTACCACCTGATCTGCGAAATCCACGACGACGGTCCCTTCCAACTCGTCGCCTATCGGCGGATCATCATCACAATCCAATAAAAAAAGCCGACCGGTCAGGTCGGCTTTTTCTTGCAAATAACGCGATTAGCGCATCTTGATATCCCACTTGGCGTTGTCGTTGTTGAAGTCGAACTTTGCCAGGGTGGGAGTGCTGTCGGCTACGGAATAGAGGCAGAACTTCTCCGGATGGCCGCAGCCGGGGATGGCCTTGGGAGCGATACGCCAGGTGCCATCGGTGAGCTGCTCAATCTTCCAGAGCTGCTCGTCGGCGCCGGTGAATTCCGGAACGGTCACTACCTCGTGGCCCTCGGCGGCTGCCAGGGCACGCTTGGTGCCTTCAATCACAATCTTGTAGTACGGGCCACCCAGATAACCACCGGCTTCCGGAACAGCCTCGATGCACCACTTCTGGTGAGGACGGGCCATGTAGTCGTTGCAGCGGGCGGGAATTACACCCTCCGGCCAGCCACCGATCACTTCTTCCAGCTTCTGGCCTTCCACAACCACGACGGGCTGATCCTGTCCACGGCCGAAACCGCGCATGCCACCCTGGGCGCGCACGAAGTCCACGGTGAGCTCAAGGGCATAACCGCGACGACGGGACAGAATCTTGTAGTTACCGTCAGCGAGGATTTCACCAGCCTCCGGCCAACCGTCTTTCCAAAGGATGGGACGGATAGCGAGGGTGCTGCGGCCGCTGAGGTCCAGATCGGCCTCCCAGTGGAAGGACATCTTTTCCACACCGGGTTCCACGATGTAACGGCCGAAGTGACCGGCGCCGAAACGGCGCTCCTCGGCAGCGACAACCATCTTGCCACCGCCCTGCAGCATGTCACGGCCCATATTGTCAAGGAAAGGACCGAAAGGATTGCGGGAACGGCCGACGATGATATTGTAGGTGGAGTTGGCTCCGTCGCAGCAGGTGCCGTGGGTACCAAGCAGATAGTACCAGCCATCGCGGTACATCATGCTGGAAGCCTCGCAGTCAATGGCCACGTCATAGTCCTGGGCGCCTTCCAGGCGGCCACCGGTCTTGGGATCCAGTTCCACCATGCGGATGTTGCCGAAATAGGTGCCGAAGGTGCAGAACAGACGGCCGTTGGGATCCATCAGGAAGCCCACGTCAATGGCGTCGCAGTCTTCGTCCATCTCTGAATGGGCCACCTCGATGGGATCCGAGTAGCCGAAATCCGGGGATTCCGGGTCCAGGGACTTGTTCCACATGGTGAGGATACGGCCGGCGTGACCGCCGCCAAGACCACCGCCAGTGGAGCTGTAACCCACCAGGTAACGGTCTCCAATCTTGATGGCATCCGGAGCTGCACCGCCGCCGGGGCGCACGGCACCGCTGTCCCATACCCAACCGTCGGAAGACATGAGGCCGCCGCCACCGGTGCCGAAGGTAAAGTACTTACCGTTGCACTCCATGATGGTGGAAGGGTCGTGAATATAAGGTTTGCCCACCTGGGCAGCTGCAGAAAGGCAGAACAGGGCTACAATGCCCGCAAGAATAATATTCTTTTTCATGGCTTATTTCGTGCTGAGGGTGATGTTCTTGACGGGATTGCCGGCTTCGTCGATGAAGCGGCAGCAGAAGTCGCTCATACCGGGACCGTTGATAACGGCGCCCCAGATGACGTTACGGCCTTTCTTGAGAGTGAGGCGAGGGGAGGCGCAGTCGTCCATCACGCGGCGGCGGTCGCCGGAGAGGATAACGGCCTCTTCACCGTTCACCCACCACATGGAAGCGGAGTTGGAGCCGACGGCCAGGCGCACATTGGGAATGTCTTCCTCGCAGTTGACCACGGTAACGGCCCAGCAGATGATGCCGTAGCGGTCCTCAGTGAGGTTGGTGGCAAAGCGGAAGAGCTTCACATTGGGCATCTTGCTGTCCATGGCGTGCCACTTGAGGGTGACCTTCTTCTGCTCATACTTGGGAGCCTCCATGCCGAATCCCATGGGGCGTCCGCCCTGCAGGTTCACCGGCGGCTGATACTCCACGGTGATCTTGACCTTGTCTCCGTCCTTGGGAAGGACGTCTCCAAGCTGGCCTTTGAAATACTCCTGGGCAAAGACCTCACGGATGTAGCTGTCCGTGAAAACGGTGTTGGAGCGGTTGGGCTTGCTGATGGGTTCCAGCAGCAGCCAGCGGCCCAGGAAGCCCTGTGCATCCGGCGTCGCAGTGGGCGTGGTGACAGGGACAAGATACTTGTCCAACTGGGTGGACCTGTCGGCAAGGACCTGCGCCCGGGCGGAGAATCCCGGCATCAGGAGCATGAGGCCCATGACGACGAAAAGGGTTTTGATTGTGTTTTTCATAAAATGTTATAAGAAATTATGTGTGGTTTTTCTCGTTACCAAGTTACAACAAAAAAACGACCCCCGGAAGTTAAAAAACTTCCGAAGGGCCGCTTAGCAGATATTTGAAAGAATTCGACCTAAAAACTAAAGTCTGGCGGATCCTTACAAATCGTTCATCACGTCCATGGCCTCCGACTTGGACCCCACTACGATGTCCTGGTAGCGGGCCAAACCGGTACCGGCCGGGATGAGATGACCGCAGATGACGTTCTCCTTGAGGCCTTCCAGGTAGTCCACGCGGGCACGGATGGCGGCTTCCGAGAGCACCTTGGTGGTCTCCTGGAAGGAGGCCGCCGAGATGAAGGAACCCGTCTTGAGGGCAGCGCGGGTGATACCCTGCAGCACCTGGGAGGCGGTGGCCGGACGAGCCGGACGCACAGCCATCAGTTTCATGCCCTGACGCTCCAGCGAAGCGTTTTCGCCGCGTACGTCACGGGCCGAAATGATGTCACCTTCCTCGAAGCGCAGGCTCTCGCCGGCGTCTTCCACGTAGAACTTGCCAAAGATGGCGTCGTTGCGGTCCATGAACTCCCACTTGTCCACCAGTTCCTCCTGGAGGAATTCGGTGTCGCCCGGGTCGTTGATCTGGACCTTGCGCATCATCTGGCGCACGATGATCTCGAAGTGCTTGTCGTTGATCTTCACGCCCTGCAGACGATACACGGCCTGAATCTCGTTCACAATGTACTCCTGTGCCTTAACCGGACCCAGGATGTTGAGGATGTCGGTAGGCGAAGTGCCGCCGTCGGAAAGACGGGTACCGGCCTTCACATAGTCGTTCTCCTGCACCAGGATCTGCTTGGTCATGGGCACTTCGTAGGCGCACTCCTTACCGGAACGGTTCTTCACGATGATCTCCCTCTTGCCGCGCTTCACCTTACCCATGCGCACCTCACCGTTGATTTCGGAAAGGATGGCCGGGTTGGAAGGAGTACGGGCTTCGAAGAGTTCGGTCACACGCGGCAGACCGCCGGTGATATCGCTGGACTTGCCGATGGCGCGAGGGATCTTGATGATCACGTCACCCACCTTTACGGGAGCGCCGTCACTGATCATGATGTGGGCACCCAGCGGGAGGTTGTACTGACGGAGGGTCTTACCCGCAGCGTCGATGATGAGCATGGAAGGCGACTTGGTCTTGTCACGGCCTTCGATGATCACCTTGTCCGTTGCGTTGGAGAATTCGTCGGCACTTTCCTCACGGAAGGTTACGCCTTCCACCATGTTCTCGAAGCGGACGGTACCGGCCGTTTCGGCAATGGTGGTGGCGTTGTAAGCATCCCATTCGCAGATGAGGTCCCCGTTGTGCACCTTGTCGCCTTCCTTGAAGTACAGCACGGAGCCGTAAGGGATATCATACTGGGAATAGTTCATTCCGGTACGTTCGTCCTGGATGCGGAGTTCCGCCATACGGGAAACCACCACCTGGCTCACAGTGCCGTCCTCGTTGGTCCGTTCGATGGTACGCAGTTCCTCAAAGGCCAGCTTACCTTCGTACTTGGAGACAATGGAGGAATCGGCCACGGAACCGGAAGCGGTACCACCCACGTGGAAAGTACGGAGGGTAAGCTGCGTACCGGGTTCGCCGATGGACTGGGCGGCAATCACACCCACCACCTCGCCGGTTTCCACCATGCGGGAAGTGGCCAGATTGCGGCCGTAGCACTTGGCGCAAACGCCCTTGCGGGATTCGCAGGTGAGCACGGAACGGATTTCCACCTGCTCGATAGGGAGCGTGTCGATGAGCGCGGCCACATCCTCGCGGATTTCCTCGCCGGCTGCGATGATGAGCTCTCCGTTGAGCGGGTTGATGATGTCGTGCACGGAGGTACGGCCGAGGATCCTTTCACCCAGGGATTCCACCACCTCGTCCTTGTTCTTGATGGCGGTGGCGATGAGGCCGCGGAGGGTACCGCAGTCTTCCTCGGTGATGATCACATCGTGGGATACGTCCACGAGACGTCTTGTCAGGTAACCTGCATCGGCCGTCTTGAGGGCGGTATCGGCCAGACCCTTACGGGCACCGTGCGTGGAGATGAAGTACTCCAGCACCGTCATGCCTTCCTTCAGGTTGGACACGATAGGGTTCTCGATGATCTCCGCACCGGCGGCGCCGCTCTTCTGGGGCTTGGCCATAAGGCCGCGCATGCCGCAGAGCTGCTTGATCTGCTGGGTGGAACCACGGGCTCCGGAATCCAGCATCATGTACACCGGGTTGAAGCCCTGCTGGTCGGCAGAAATCTGCTTCTTCACGATGCCGGTGAGCTGGTTGTCGATGGAAGTCCACAGGTCGATGACCTTGTTGTAACGCTCGTTGTTGGTGATGAAACCCATGGCGTAGTTGGTCTTGATGGCTTCCACCTCCTTGTAACCCTTCTCGATGAGGGCGGTCTTCTCCTCGGGGATGAGCACGTCACCCAGGTTGAAGGAGATACCGGCCCGGAACGCCTGGTCGTAACCCAGATTCTTGATATCGTCCAGGAACTGGGCGGTACGGGTGACGCCGGTGTGCTTGATGACGTCCGTGATGACGGTACGGAGGGCCTTCTTGCCCAGCACCTCGTTCACGTACGGCACCTCGTCGGGCATGTACTGGTTGACGATGATGCGGCCGGGGGTGGTCTTCACCATCTCATAGCCCTTGGAAAGGTCCTGCTTGTCCTTGGGCAGGCGCACCTGGATGGGGGCGTGCATGTCCACGCGCTTGCCGTCGAAGGCGATGATCACCTCTTCCGGACCATAGAAGCGCAGGCCGGAGCCCTTGGCGCCGGGACGCTCCTTGGTGATGTAGTACAGACCCAGCACCATATCCTGCGACGGCACGGTGATAGGAGAACCGTTGGCCGGGTTGAGGATGTTGTGCGAGCCCAGCATGAGCAGGTGGGCCTCCATGATGGCGGCATTGCCCAGGGGCAGGTGGATGGCCATCTGGTCACCGTCGAAGTCCGCGTTGAAAGCGGTACAGGCGAGCGGATGCAGCTGGATGGCCTTTCCTTCGATCATGCGGGGCTGGAACGCCTGGATACCCAGACGGTGCAGGGTAGGGGCACGGTTCAGCAGCACCGGATGGCCTTTCATCACGTTCTCCAGGATGTCCCAGATGACGGGATCCCTGCGGTCCACAATCTTCTTCGCACTCTTGACCGTCTTCACGATACCGCGCTCGATGAGCTTGCGGATGACGAACGGCTTGTACAGCTCGGCCGCCATGAACTTGGGAAGGCCGCACTCGTGCATGTTGAGTTCGGGACCTACGACGATAACCGAACGGGCGCTGTAGTCCACGCGCTTACCCAGCAGGTTCTGGCGGAAGCGGCCCTGCTTGCCCTTGAGGGAATCCGACAGGGACTTGAGGGCGCGGTTACTTTCGCTCTTGACCGCAGAGGACTTCTTGGAGTTGTCGAAGAGGCTGTCCACGGCTTCCTGGAGCATGCGCTTCTCGTTGCGGAGAATCACTTCCGGAGCCTGGATCTGGATGAGCTTCTTGAGACGGTTGTTGCGGATGATCACGCGGCGGTAGAGGTCGTTGAGGTCCGAGGTGGCGAAACGGCCGCCATCGAGCGGGACCAGCGGACGGAGCTCCGGCGGGGTGACCGGGATCACCTTCATGATCATCCATTCGGGACGATTGATGCCGTTGGACTCCTGGAACCACTTCACCACGCTGAGGCGCTTGAGGATATCGGTCTTCCGCTGCTGCGAGCTCTCCGCGTGCATGGCACGGCGGAGGTCGTGTCCCAGCTTATCGACATCGATTTCCTTGAGGAGGTCGTAGATGCCCTCGGCACCCATCTTGGCCACGAAGTTCATTTCGTCCTCCCAGACCAGGCCTTCCTCCACCTTCTTGCGGCGGATTTCCGAAAGGCGCTCCTGGGCGGTGAAATACTCGTCCTCCGAGAGGAGGTCCATCTTCTGCAGGCGCATGTCTTCCGGAACCTCGTCCGTGCCCAGCAGGCCGGGATTCACCACGATATACTTCTCGTAGTAAATGACCGACTCCAGCTTCTTGGACGGGACGCCCAGCAGGGCGCTGATCTTGTTGGGCGCACTCTTGAAATACCAGATGTGGGCCACCGGAACGGTGAGGGTGATGTGACCCATCCGTTCGCGGCGCACCTTCTTCTCCGTCACCTCCACACCGCAGCGGTCGCAAACGATT
>JAIKYL010000003.1 GCA_024683255.1 Bacteroidales bacterium
TAACGGGTTTTGTCGATGAAACCTCCCTTGCAGAGGGTGCAGAGAGCTTCTGCGTCTTCCAGGGGGATTTCTTTTTCCCATTCGAAGCGGGAGATGCCGTCATAGGACGGGCCCTTGATGGTAAGGAAACCCTGGTTGTCCCGGATACGGACGCGGACGGTGTTGCCGCCGTCGTGGGAGATATAGCCCTGCTTAATTCGGAAACTTTTAACGGCCTGTGACTTATAACTGTCGTCCCGGACCAGGAATTTGCGTTCGGTTTCTACGTTCTTCATTACATGAGCCATTTGGACATGTCCTTGCCGGCGGCCATGCTCTCTCGGATTTCCGTGGAGGAGATGGTAACCAGCGGGGCTTTCAGGAGAGTGATCTTATAGGAGGGGTCCTCCTTAAGCAGGCGGGCTTTCAGATGGCCCCGGTGATAGCCTTTGCGGGGGAAAACCACCACGCCGTATTCCCGGAGGATGCGGCTGTAATCCCGCCAGCGGGGGAAGCTTTCCAGATTGTCGGCTCCTATCACCAAGGTGAAACTGTTTTCCGGTTCCCGGTCCCGGAGGGTGTCCAGAGTGCGGATGGTATACTGGGGCGGGGTCATCCGGAGTTCGATGTCATCGGCCTTCACCTTCAGGTCCGGATGGCGGGAGAGGGCCTGCAGGGCTGCATCAAAGCGGTCCTGTCCGGCAGGGAGACTGTGTTTTTGCTTGAAGGGGTTAAGCGGAGTAACCACCAAATACACACAGTCAAAGCCCGCGTCCCGGGTGAGGAAGCGGATTATGGCTTCATGTCCCTTGTGCAGGGGATTGAAGGAGCCGGAATAGACCGCGATGTTCATGACAGGAAGGCGTCCACCATTTCTTCGGCCTCGCGGAAGGCGGTGGCCAGGTCGTCGTTGACGAGTACGCGGTCAAACTGCGGGGCGTAGGTCATTTCTTCGGCCGCTTTGGCTACGCGTTTTTCAATCTCTTCCATGGAGTCCGTGGCGCGGTTGATAAGGCGCTCGCGGAGAACTTCCACGGACGGAGCCTGGATAAAGACGGACAGGGCCTGTTCCCCAAAGTATTTTTTGAGGTTTACGCCGCCCTTCACGTCCACGTCGAAGATGATCACGTGTCCCTTGCTCCAGATGTGGTTCACCTCGCTCTTGAGGGTGCCGTAAAAGCGGTCCGGATACACTTCCTCAAATTCCACGAATTTGCCGTCCCGGATGAGGAGGCGGAAGATATCGGCCGAATAGAACAGATACTCCACGCCGTCCTGCTCCTGCCCGCGCGGGGGGCGGGAAGTGGCCGATACGGAGAACTCCACTTCCGGATGAAGACCCAGGATGTGGTTCACGATGGTGCTCTTTCCGCTGCCGGAGGGCGCCGAAAATATCAATACTTTACCAGGCATATTACTTTTATCTTTCCACAAAAATAGCTAAATTTGTGGGCTTTTAGAAATTATTTATTCTATTTATACACAAAACTTATGGTATCTTATAAAGAACTGGGCCTTGTGAACACCCGCGAGATGTTCAAGAAGGCCGTCGCCGGCGGTTACGCCATCCCCGCTTTCAACTTCAACAACATGGAACAGCTGCAGGCCATCATCATGGCTGCCGCAGAGACCAAGTCCCCGGTTATCCTCCAGGTTTCCAAGGGTGCCCGTGCCTATGCCAACCAGACCCTTCTCCGCTACATGGCAGAGGGTGCCGTGGCATACGCCAAGGAACTGGGCTGGGAGCATCCCCAGATCGTCCTTCACCTGGACCATGGAGACAGCTTCGAGACCTGCAAGAGCTGCGTGGATTTCGGCTTCTCTTCCGTGATGATCGATGCTTCCTCCCTCCCGTACGAGGAGAACATCGCCCTCACCAAGAAGGTTGTTGAGTATGCCCATCAGTTCGATGTTACCGTAGAGGCCGAGCTGGGCGTGCTGGCCGGCGTAGAGGATGAGGTTTCCGCTGCCGAATCCCATTACACCAAGCCGGAAGAGGTCATCGACTTCGCCACCCGCACCGGTTGCGACTCCCTGGCCATCTCCATCGGCACCTCCCACGGCGCCTATAAGTTCACCCCGGAGCAGTGCACCAGAGACCCCAAGACCGGCCGTCTGGTACCTCCGCCGCTGGCCTTCGACGTGCTGCACGAGATTGAGAAGAAGCTGCCCGGCTTCCCCATCGTTCTCCACGGCTCCAGCTCCGTTCCGCAGGAATATGTAGATATGTGCAACAAGTACGGCGGCAACCTGCCGAATGCCATCGGCATTCCCGAGGAGCAGCTCCGTGAGGCCTCCAAGAGCGCTGTGTGCAAGATCAACATCGACAGTGACAGCCGCCTGGCCATGACCGCCGCCATCCGCAAGCACCTGGCCGAGAATCCCAGCCACTTCGATCCCCGCCAGTATCTCAAACCCGCCCGCGAAGCCATGAAGCAGATGTACATCCACAAGATTGTGAATGTGCTGGGCTCCGACGGCAAGGCCGAATAATATGAAAAAGAATATCCTCATTGCGGCGGCCCTCGTGGTCGCCGCTTGTGGTCCCCGTCCCGCCGCTAAAGTAGAAAAAGTGGACCTCTTTACCCAGGTGGGCGACAACGGCCTGCTGGTGGACGCCATTGAAATCACCGTAAGCAATCCCCGCTCCCTGAAAGGACTCACTGCGGCCGATTTTGACCTGGTGAACAACGTATGCGGCAGCTTTGTGGATCCGGAAACCGGAGAAGCTCCCGCGGATTATGCCGATGACCAGATCTCCGTTACCCGTAACGGAAACAAACTCCGCATTGACGCAAAGCCCTTCAACATCAGCGGTCGTTCCGAAGGCTGGTTCAAGCATTTCCCCTGGGAACTGCGCTGCAGCGCGGATTCGGCCCTTAAGGTGACGCTGGACAAAGTGAACGATCGGCACATCGCTGTGCTGGACGACTGCATCAAGGGCAGCTTCACCTATGCCGGGCTCACCCGTGAGTACATGCTTTACCTGCCCAAGGATGAGAAGGGTAACGTGATTCCCAATGTGCCCCTCATGGTGTGGCAGATTGGCGGCGGAGAGTACGACAAGGATCTCATGACAGCCGCTACGGCCAACCGCTGCCTGGTTTCGCTGGCAACGGAAGGCGTTCCCTGCGCCGCCCTCATGTTCGCCATAGCCAACCCCAACTACTCCTACAGCGCCTCGCTGGATCCGGAGCGCATCAAGCTGGTGGACCGCAACAACGCCCTCCAGATGGCTTTCATCGATCAGCTCATTGCCGAAGGTAAAGTGGACGGCAGCAGGCTCTTCTGCGCCGGAGCTTCCAGCGGCGGCGGATGCACCATGCGTTTCATGATGCAGTTCCCGGACCGCTTTAAGGCCGCCATCCCTTGCTGCCCCATGGATCCCATCGTGCCCATCCACATGGTACAGGAAAAGTATCCCGGCCAGTTTGCCGACGACTTGGAGAAAGCCTTCCAGGACAAGGTGTACAAGTGGAACGGAACGGATATGGAACTGGCTCCCATCGATACCAAGACCTTCGTGAACCTGCCCATGTACTTTGTGCACGCTTCGTCCGACAACACCTGCAAGATTACCAGCTCTTACTCCTACATCGAGGCCCGTAAGCGCCTGGGTGCCACGGAAGATAAGCTCCTGGTGTATTCCGACGAAGACCTGGCCGCCTACGGCATTCCGTCCATGATAGCCCACTTCTCCTGGGTTCCGCTCCTGGACGACTATTCCGAAGGCAGCGTGATGCAGTGGATGAT
>JAIKYL010000141.1 GCA_024683255.1 Bacteroidales bacterium
CCAGGCCGACAGGCTGATGCCCTTGTAACTGAGACCCAGCGAAGGCTGGACAGACACGCCGCCCAGATCCTGGCCCCGCCAGACATACCGGCTCACCAGATCTGCGCCAAGGCTTGCCTCCACCTTATCCTGCGCAGCGGCCGGGGTGATTCCGGCAAGGAAGAACATAGCCGCAAGAAAGACTGTAACGATCTTTTTCATAAGCCTTTACTATTATCAAAGGACAAAGATACAAAAACAAATCAGTTGTAACAGCTTTCTCCGTGTTCATAAACATCCAAACCCTCTTCTTCCACACGTTCACCCACCCGGAGGCCATGCAGTTTCTTGATACCGTAGAAGAGCAGGAATCCACACAGGGCAGCCCACAGGTCAATAACCAGGATCCCAAGCCCCTGAACAGCGAAGAAATGCCAGCCACCACCATATAAAACACCGCCATCCGTTGCCAGCAGTCCGGTCATCAGCGTACCCAATATACCACAGACACCGTGTACGGACGAGGCGCCCACCGGATCGTCGATGTGCAGTTTATGGTCTATAAATTCGATGGAGAAAACCAGCACAGTACCACATACCAGGCCGATAATCACAGAGCCCGACGGAGAAACCACATCACAGCCGGCAGTAACGCCCACCAAGCCGGCCAGGATACCGTTGAGTGTCATGGAAAGGGACGGCTTGCCATATTTGATCCAGGTAAGGAAAAGGGTGGCGGCGCCACCGGCGGCAGCCGCCAGGTTGGTGGTAAGGAATACATGCGAGATGGCCAGTCTATTCACTTCTCCGGTTGCCGCCAGCTGGCTGCCCGGATTGAAGCCGAACCAGCCCATCCATAGGATAAACACACCCAGCGAAGCCAAAGTGAGATTATGGCCTGGAATAGCACGGCTTTTACCGTCCTTTCCATATTTACCCCGACGGGGGCCCAGGGCAAGGGCGCCGATCAAGGCCAGCACACCGCCCACGCTGTGCACTATGGCACTGCCGGCAAAGTCGTGGAATCCCAGCTGGCCCAGCCAGCCGCCTCCCCAGGTCCAATGGCCTTCCACGGGATAGATGATCAGGGAAATGATGGCGCTGTATACCAAGTACATGGAGAATTTGGTCCGTTCGGCCATGGCGCCACTTACGATAGTGGCGGCTGTGGCGCAGAACACCGTCTGGAACATCAGGAAGCCTTCAACGGGAAGATCTCCTTTGTAAAAAGAGAGGTCGCCCCAGTTGGGCATGCCGATAAAACCGGCCCCGTCGCTGCCGAACATCAGACCAAAGCCTACAAAGAAAAAGAGCAGGGAGCCCAAAATAAAATCCACAAAGTTCTTCATGAGGATGTTCGCCGTGTTCTTGGATCTGGTGAGACCTGCTTCACACAGGGCGAATCCCGGTTGCATCCAAAACACCAGGATAGCGGCCAACAACATCCATACTGTATCCAGAGATAATCCTATTTCATTCATAATTCTTTCATTTTAAGGTTCTTCACTTCTTGTCACGGAGAACGGTGTCGCCGTGCTCTCCGGTACGGATGGACCAGGTGTCGTCCACGGGACTCACAAAGATGCGTCCATCCCCCACCTCACCAGTACGGGCAGCTCCCATGATGGCCTGGATGGCCGGTTCCACAAACTGTTCGCGGCACACGATGGTAATCTCAATGCGGGAAATGACATCGGTGCTGTACATCACACCACGGTAGATACGGTCCTCCCGGTCCTGGCCGATGGCCTTGACCTCGGTATAGGAGAACCAGTTGATGTCGGCCTCGAAAAGAGCCTGTTTTACATCCTCAAAGTGCGTTTTACGCACGATGGCTTCAATTTTTTTCATCATAACACTACTAACTATAAGATATAACAATCCCCTGCAAGCGGAACGCAATTATTCCACAAGCAATTATAAATCAATGTATTAAAACAGCTATTACAGTTTTTGGCAGTAGCCGTGCACAGCTTCTGCCGCGTCATGGCCGGAAGCCATGGCACGGACCACCAGGGAGGCGCCGTTTACCACATCTCCGGCAAAGAATACATTCTCTTCCACCTCTGGAAGCTGGGGTTTCAGGAAGCCCATGGCCAGCAGGACAATATCGGCCTTCACCAGTTCCGGCTCTCCGGCGGAAACCATCAGGGGCCGTCCTCCTTCGGGGTTGGGTTTCCAGTCGATGGGCTGGATTTCCACCCCGGTCAAGCGGCCATCCTCTCCCACAAAACGGAGGGTGTTGATGTTCCAACGCCGCACACAGCCTTCTTCGTGGGAAGAAGAGGTTCTGAGCGTCCGGGGCCAGGCAGGCCAGGGGTTGGCCGGGTCGTCCGGTCCTTCAGGCGGCTTGGGCAGGATCTCTATCTGCATCACGGATTTGCATCCTTGCCTATGCGCCGTGCCGATGCAGTCGGACCCGGTATCGCCGCCGCCAATCACCAGCACATCCTTTCCTTTGCACGTAATCCGTTCTGATGCAGGAACTTCCGCCCCGTACAGGACACGGTTCTGCTGCGAGAGCAGTTCCAGGGCGAAATAGACGCCCTTCAAATCCCGTCCGGGTACCGGCAGATCGCGCGCCTGGGGTGTTCCGGTAGCAATCACATAGGCATCAAAACCCTTCGGCAGCGCATCCGGAGCCACCTGCTCACCATAACGGAAGCAGATACCCTCCTGCTCCATCAGTGTTATGCGCCGGTCAATCACCGTTTTGTTCAGCTTGAAATTGGGTATGCCGAAGCGAAGCAGCCCGCCGGCCTTCTCGTTTTTCTCAAAGACCGTCACGGTATAACCCATCCGGTTCAGCCGGTTGGCGGTCGCCAGGCCCGACGGACCGGCGCCGATCACAGCCACACTCCGGCCGTTGCGTATCGGCGAGAAGGGCCGGACATAGTTTTCCCGAAAAGCCATCTCGGTGATGGCCGCCTCGTTCTCCCGGTTTGTTGTGGGTTCATGCAGCGTGAGGTTCAGCACACAGGCCTTTTCGCACAGCGCCGGACAGACGCGCCCGGTGAACTCCGGGAAGTCGTTGGTAGCATTGAGCAGCCGGTAGGCCAACTCAAAGTCTCCTTTATAGACAGCGTCGTTCCATTCCGGCGGACGGTTTCCCAACGGGCAGGCCCAGTTGCAGAACGGTACGCCACAGTCCATACAACGCGACGCCTGGAGACGGCGGTCACCCTCGTTGAGCGTCTGCTCCACCTCCCCGAAATCCTGGACACGGTCCAGGACCGGCCGATAGCCGGCCTCCTTGCGGGGTATCGTCAAAAATGCTTTGTAATCTCCCATAAGGCGTCAATATTGGATTTGGAGGTTCTGTACTTTCTCGGCCAGGCCCTTTAGGCGTTCCTGTTCCAGAACATGCTTATACTCAATGGGTATAACCTTGATAAAGTCGTCGACGGAACGGCTCCAGTCATCAAGCAGGGTCCGGGCCAGGCTGGATCCTGTATAGAGATAGTGCTGACGGATGAGTTCGTGCAATTCCCTGCGGTCCAGCTTATCATCTACCAGCGAGATTTCCACCATATCCATGTTACAATAGTAGTCGAACTGGCGGGAAGGATCATAGACATAGGCCACGCCTCCGGACATGCCGGCGGCAAAGTTGCGGCCAACGGGCCCCAGTACCACCACACGGCCACCCGTCATATACTCGCAACAATGATCTCCGGCGCCCTCCACAACGGCCTTGGCGCCGGAATTGCGGACGGCAAAGCGCTGGCCCACCCGCCCGGCGACATAGATTTCACCGCCCGTAGCGCCGTACAGGCAGGTATTACCGGCGATGATGTTGTCCTCGGCCTTGAAAACGGCGCGTGCCGGGGGACGGATGGCCACCCGGCCTCCACTCAAGCCCTTGCCCACGTAGTCGTTGGCCTCACCTTCCAGGCGTACGTTTACCCCCGCTGTGAGGAAAGCGCAGAAACTCTGGCCGGCCGATCCTTTGAACTTGATATTCAGGGTGGAATCCGGCAGGCCTTCCGCGCCGTATTTACTGGCGATCCGCCCGCTCAACATGGTGCAGACGGCCCGGTCGGTATTGGTGATAGGATACTCCAGGCTGATTTCCTCCTTCCACTCGATAGCCGGTTGTGCAGCCTTGATTATTTCCAGGTCCCGGACCGGCGGGAGGTCGTGAAGCGGCGTTCCCGACCAGCCGCACGCACCTTCCTCCCGGAAGAGAACGCGGGACAGGTCCACCCGGGACGCCTTGGAAGCGGCATCCACCGGCTTACGGACCAGGAGTTCCGTGTGGCCGATGATTTCGGACAGGCTGCGGAAACCCATATCGGCCAGGTATTCCCTTACCTCCTGTGCCAGGAAGGTGAAGTAATGAACCAGGTATTCCGCCTTGCCCAGGAAGTGCTTCCTGAGCTCCGGATCCTGCGTGGCGACGCCCGTGGGGCAGGTATTCAGGCTGCATTTGCGCATCATTACGCAGCCAAGCACAATCAGCGGAAGGGTACCGAAGCCGAACTCGTCCGCTCCCAGAAGTGCCATCAGAACCACGTCGCGCCCGGTTTTGAGCTGACCGTCCACCTGCAGGCGCACCTGGCTGCGCAGACCGTTTCGGATCAGGGTCTGCTGGGCTTCGGACAGGCCGATTTCCGGGCTGATGCCGGCGAAACGCATGGAAGATGCCGGAGAGGCTCCGGTACCGCCTTCGGCCCCGGAAATGACAATCAGATCGGCCTTGGCCTTGGCCACACCGGCGGCAATGGTACCCACCCCGCTCTCTGACACCAGCTTGACGCTAATGGCGGCCGACGGGTTCACGTTCTTCAGGTCGAAAATGAGCTGGGACAGATCCTCGATGGAGTAGATGTCGTGATGAGGCGGCGGGGAAATAAGCGAAATGCCCGGTATGGAATTGCGGGTCTTCGCAATGATGGCATTCACTTTAAAGCCCGGTAACTGACCACCTTCTCCGGGTTTGGCGCCCTGGGCTATCTTGATTTGGATTTCTTCCGCATTTACCAGGTATTCGGCCGTGACACCGAAACGACCCGAAGCCACCTGCTTGGTTTTGCTGGAAAGCGAAATACCGTCCACGGCCGTGTGATAACGTTCATTATCCTCTCCGCCTTCGCCCGTGTTGGAACGGCTGCCCAGGCGGTTCATCGCCAGGGCGATGGCCTCATGAGCCTCAATGCTAAGGGCACCAAAGCTCATGGCACTCACCACAAAGCGCCTCACGATGGCCTCCACGGGCTCCACCTCTTCGACAGGAACGGCGGTTCCGCGCTTGAAATCCAGCAGGTCCCGGAGGAAGATGGGATTGGCCTTTCCGTCCACGGCAGCGGTGAATTCCTTGTACTTGCGGTAACTGCCCAAACGAGTAGCCAGCTGTAGCGAGGAGATGGTCTCCGGGTTCCAGGCATGGCTGATTCCGTCCTTCCGGTAATGGAACTGTCCCACATTGGGCAGAAAGCCCGGACGGTGCACATCGGCATACGCCTGCGAATGGAACCAGATGGCATCGCGGGCAATGGTTTCCAGGCCGATGCCGCCGATGGTGGAACGCTCCGTGCCGAAATACTCCCGGAGCAAGCCTTCTTCCAGGCCGATGCTTTCGAAAATCTTGGCTCCGCGGTAGGATCGGATGGTGGAAATGCCCATCTTGGCCATAATCTTCAGCAGGCCCTTTTTCATGGCCTCGATATAGTTGGTGCGGGCTGTGGAGTAGTTCAGCTGAATCTTTCCGTTATGCGCCAGTTCTGAGATGATGGCGAACGACAGGTATGGATTGATGGCCGATGCTCCATAGCCTAGCAGCAGGGCCGCATGCATGGTTTCCCGAATCTCCCCGCTCTCCACGATAAGGGCTGTCTGCACCCGTTTCCCGGTGGAGATCAAGTGATGATGCACGGCGCTCACCGCCAGCAGCGAAGGGATGGGGGCGTGGGTACTGTCCACATCCCGGTCGGACAGGATGATATAGTTCACCCCGTCATCCACACACTTCTCCGCTTGCCGGCAAAGGGTGGAGAGGGCCCGCCGCAGATGGGCTGCAGCCGTAGCCGGATCGGCCGAGCACTCAAAGAGCATCGGCAGTTTGACCGTGTTAAAGCCCTTGTAGCGGATATTGCACAGCAGGTCCAGCTGTGTATTGGTGAGGATGGGATGCGGCAGACGCACCATCTTGCAGTTGTCTTCGTCGGGGGTGAGGATACCCGTTCCCACCCGGCCGATGTACTCAAACAGCGACATCACCATCTGCTCGCGGATGGAATCGATGGGCGGATTGGTCACCTGGGCGAACTGCTGCCGGAAATAGTTGAAGAAACTCTGCGGTGTGTCCGTGAGTACCGCCAAAGGAGTGTCATTGCCCATAGAAGAAGTGGGCTCGATTCCCCGCTGGCACATGGGCTTGAGGGAATTCTCCACATCCTCGGCCGTGCAGCCGAACAGGAGTTCCTTCTGCAGCAGATCTTCCTCGTTGTGTTCTATCTTACGGCCACTGTGCAGGTCTTCCAGCTGGATGCGGCCGGCCGACAGCCATTTGCGGTAGGGATGTTCGGAAGCCAGTTGCTCCTTGATTTCCGCATCGTGCCAGATCTTTCCTTCCTTCGTATCCACCAACAGCATCTTTCCCGGTTCCAGGCGGCCCTTGCATTCAATTTCCGTGGGGTCGAAATCCAGCACGCCCACCTCACTGGCAACCACCAGCAAACCACGTTTTGTAATGGTATAGCGTCCGGGGCGAAGACCGTTGCGGTCCAGGATACCACCGGCATAGCGGCCATCGCTGAACAGCAGAGTTGCAGGACCGTCCCAGGGTTCCATCAAGATGGAATGGTATTCATAGAAGGCGCGCAGGTCTTCGGAGATGGGGTTTGTTTCGTCAAAGCTCTCCGGCATAAGCACGGAAACGGCTTGCGGCAGGCTGAGCCCACTCTGGGTCAGGAACTCCAGGACGTTGTCCAGGCTGGCCGAATCACTCATATCCGGCTGCAGGATGGGGGTAAGGTCGCCTATCTCGCCCAATCGGCCCGAATTGAGTACGCTCTGGCGGGCCTGCATCCAGCTCCTGTTGCCCCGGATGGTATTGATTTCGCCGTTGTGGCAAAGCATCCGGAACGGCTGTGCCAGGCTCCACTGAGGGAAGGTGTTGGTGGAGAAGCGGGAATGCACGATAGCCATGGAACTGGTGAACCACGGGCTGGTCAGATCCGGATAGTACTCTTTCAACTGACGGCTGGTGAGCATGCCCTTATAGACCACATTGCGAGTGGACAGGGAGCAGATGTAGACATCTTCTCCCAACCGCTCGATGTGTTTCCGGATACGATAGAGCTTGCGCTCCAAATCGGCCTCCTCCATATACTCCGCGCTGGTAACAAAGATCTGCGCCGTATAGGGTTCCGTCTTGGCGGCTTCCTCTCCCAGGCAGGCGGGGTTCACCGGCACTTCCCGGATATGGTTTAACGAGCATCCTTCATACTCGACTTCCCTCCGGACAGCCTCCAGGATGCGCCCGCGTTGGGCGGCATCCTTGGGGAGAAAGACCAGGCCGGTACCGTAGCGCCCCTTTTCCGGAACCGGAACGCCTTGGAGGAGAATGAATTCGTGGGGGATCTGGACCATGATGCCGGCACCGTCGCCCGACTTGCCGTCGGCGCCCTCGGCACCGCGGTGGCTCATGTTTTCGAGCACCGTCAAGGCGTTGCTTACCAGCTCATGGGTCTTGTCGCCGCGAATATTCACGACCATACCAACCCCACAGGCATCGTGCTCCGACGCCGAGTCATATAGACCGGGTTTCATGGGATAGTTGTTTTAACTAGCTGATAAACAACAGTTCACGGTATTTAGGAAGGGGCCACAGCTTGTTGTCCACCACTTCTTCCAGTTTGTCGATGGGTTTGCGGAGGGCGTATAGGCTTTCGGCAATCTCGTGATAGGCCAGGGCGCGTTTGTACTCATCCTCAATGGCGTTGGCGGACTTGCGGGCTTCCTTCATGGCGATGGCCTTTACGCGCACATCTTCCACGTATTTGTTAATATCTTCAAGGATATGC
>JAIKYL010000163.1 GCA_024683255.1 Bacteroidales bacterium
TTGAGCTTGTCGCCGGAGTCGTCCACAGTCCAGTACTGCGGCTTGCGGGGGCCGTTGCCTTCCACGTGGTGTACCACATAACGGAGCTCTCCTTCAAAGGTGCGGAAGAGCATGCCGTGGCCGGAATTGTTGGCCAGGAAGGGTTCCGGTTCCTGCACCCAGGGACCGGCGATGGTGCCGGACTGGGAGTAGCAGACAGCCTGCAGATAGCGCTCCTTGCCCCAGGTGCTCCAGAGCATGCCCAGTTTGCCGGTCTGCGTGCGGAACATCTGGGGACCGTCGGTGACCCAGCCGGGCATCTTGAGGCCGAAGGTGGCTTCGCCCAGACCGTTCATCTCGCCGCAGCAAGGCAGTTCGGAGGCGCGGAACATGGTCACAGGCCATTCGGAGATGGTCTTGGTGAGGTCCGGTGCCAGCTCGATGTAATCCATGGTACCGTCGATGAGCTGGGTCCACTCATGCACGAAGATCATATAGATGTGACCGTCCTCCTCGTAGAGCGTACCGTCGATGCAGTCCCACTCGTAGGGCTGGTAGTCGTAGCCGGGCGTGACGGAGAAGGGCACGAAGGGGCCTTCCGGGCTCTCCGAGCGCAGCAGGTAAGTCTGGTTATGGGGTACGTTGTAGCGGCGCGGGATGGCCTGGATAATCTCGCTGTGGTCGCTCCAGGTGCCGGCGTAATAGTAATACTTGCCAATCTTGTGGATTTCCGCCGCGGCGGCGAAGCCGGCCTTCTCACACCAGGTGCCGCTGAGGTCGATCACGTTATACGGGCCTTCCCACATCACCAGGTCCTTGCTCCGCCACTGGCGGCCGCCAGAGGAGGTGAGATAGTAGGTCTGGGTGGCTTCATCGGCCAGGATGAACGGGTCGCTCATGGACAGGTCGTTGAAATGGACGGTGCGGATGCGGTTCTGCTCTTCCCGCATGCGGCGCATGCGTTCGGCCATGCCGGTGGTGTCGCGCGGGGCGCTGCTTATGCTGCCGCCGAAGTTCCGCTGTCCGGGGTCTGCGGGCGGGGCCTGTTCCACGGGCTGAATCACTTTTTTCTGAGTAGTAACGGGTTCGGCCGGTTTCTCCTTGCAGGAGCCCAGGATGGCCAGAGCGGCAAAGGCCGCAAGAAAAAGCTTTAAGGTTCTCATGTTGGTTATAATTTGATTGTGAGTTCATTACCATTATAGTCGACGGTCTTTTCGCTGCGCTTTCCGTCTGCGCCATACACCGTGAGGCGGAACTGCCGGCTTTCCAGCATGCCCGGATAGGAACCTTTCCGGGCTCCTATCTTAAGCGTGCGGCCCTTGAGGGTGAAGCCGATGGTGCTGTGGGCGCCTTCCTTATAGGCCTGGCCGTCAAAGGCGTCCTCGTACAGGGTAAACTGCCCGTCGGCCCCCAGGAAGATGCGGATCTCCAGATTATCCCACGGCTTCTCGTTGCAATACTGCACGTCCGGACCCAGCGGGACGATGGCGCCGGCCTTGGCAAACACCGGGCAGCGGTCCAGCGGGGCATCGGCCTTTACGCTGCGTCCGCCCTTGAGGGGGGTACCGGAGAACCAGTCGTACCACAGGCCATGCGGGAGATATACTTCGCTCTGGTGCAGCGGGCTCCAGTCCACGGGCTCTTCCTGCCAGCGGCGTTCCTCGGAGGTGTAAAACGCATGGGTGACGGGCGCCACCAACAGGGAGCGGCCGAAGAAGAACTCGTCGTTGCACTCCCAGGTGCGTTTGTCGGCAGGATAGTCCATCCACAGCGCGCGCATAAAGCTGTCGTCGGCGCTGGACACCTGCCAGGAGGTGCTGTAGATATAAGGTAGCAGGCTGTAACGCAGCCGGATGGCCTTTTCAATGGCGTCGTACACCGGCTCTCCCGGCTCTCCGAACTCCCAGATCTCCCGGCGGGAAGACTCTCCGTGGCTTCGCATCATGGGATTGAACAGGCCGAACTGCAGCCAGCGCACGTACAGCTCCTGGAAGCGGGGGTTCCGGGCGCAGGTGGCGGTTTCCCCGCGTTTGTTGTACCCGCTGGGGAAGAAACCGCCGATATCCGAATTGAAGTTGGGGTTGCCGGTGAGGGTGAAGCCCAGGCCGGCGGGAATCTGATGCCGGAAGTCGTCCCAGGTACTCTGGACGTCTCCGCTCCAGGTGTTGGCGCCGGTGCGCTGCTGCCCGGCATAGACGCTCCGGGTGAGCACGAACGGCCGGCGGTCGCTGCCTTCCAGCTGCTTCTCCACTACGCCGGAGACGGAAAGCAGGGGATAGGCGTTGAGCACGCTCCGGTAGCTGCCCAAACCCGTCATCTGCTCCAGGTCGCTGTCTTTGTAGTCCAGGTGGTCCGGCTCCGTGGAATCCATCCACCAGCCGTCAATACCCATCTTCTCCAGCCGTAGCAGGTGCTTCCAGTAGATCTCCCGGGCCTCGGCGCTGAAGGCGTCGTAAGGGAGCACGCCGGAGGGATAGTCCCGCCGCGGCGGCCAGTCCGGAAGGCCGCTCTGGGGCCAGGTGGCAAAGTGCAGGAGGTGTCCTGCGGCCTCCAGCTCCCGGTAGGGCTTGGTCATCGGCCCGAAGGAGGCCCAGATGGAGATGAGCATATGGGCGTTGCTCTGGTGCACGCGGTCTATCATCTGCTGGGCGTTGCGGAAGTCCTCGTTCAGGAATTCCATGGCGTTCCACTGGTAGTTGTTGCCCCAGTACTGCCAGTCCTGGATGATGCCGTCTATGGGAATCTGGCGGTTCCGGTAGCCCTGCAGGGCGTCCAGCAGCTCCCGGGAACTCTTGTAGCGCTCCCGGCTCTGGAAGAAGCCGTAGGTCCACAGCGGCAGCATCGGCACGTGTCCCGTGAGGCTGCGAAGGCGTTGGATCACGCCGTCGGCCGATCCGCCGTAAAGGAAATAATAATCTTCCTGCAGGCCCACTTCCGAGGAGAAGCTGGCCACATCGTCCTTGTCCGTGAAGGTGCCGGTGGAGGGGTTGTCCCAAAGGATGCCGTAGCCTTTGACGGACTGCACGATGGGTACGAAGTCCTCCGTATTGTCCTGCCGCAGGTAGCGGGTTTTGCCGCTGAGACTCAGCTGCCCGTCCTGCAGGATGCCCAGGCCGTACAGCGGTTCGCCGCTTTCCAGGAGGAACTGCTGCGTTATCTCGTATGCCCCTTTGTCCAGGCCTTCCTTCCGGGGAACGAAGGCCGTTTCACCTTCCTGCAGGAGCTTTTTCCCATTGGCGAGGGAGAAGGTGACCCTCCCGTCGGCATTCACCGTAACCCGCAGCCGGGCCGATGAATAGGTGGTGCCGCCGCGGCTGGTCCTTACTGTTACGGGAACCGTCTCCGGGGCGGCGACAACGGCCAGGCTTCCGCTTTCCGGGAAACTGCCTTCCGTTACTTTTTGGATACGGACCACGTCCGGGGTGTAGAAGGTGACTTTCACCTGGGGAGCCAGGGCCACCAGCAGGGCGAGGAGCAGGGATTTCATGGTGTTAGGTCTTTAATGCGGTCTCTTTCAGCAAAAATAGTGTTTTTTTTGCAGAAAAACTCTTACCTTTGATAATACAAATACTAAAACTTGTGAAACCTGCTTTCCTTCTGCTCCCCTTATTGCTTCTCTGCACCCTGGTGCGGGGGCAGGAGGTGGTTTTCAACGCCCACAGCTGGAACTTCGGCCCGCTCAACGAGGCCGATGGCAGCGTGGTCCATGATTTCGGCTTTCGCAACAACGGAGACCGTCCCGTGAGGATAGGTTCCGTATCCGTTAGCTGCAGCTGCGTCCAGGCAGAATTCCCGCATACGGAAATCCCCGCCGGAGGAACGGGCGTGGTGTCCCTCACCTTCAGCCCCGCCGGCGCCGCCGGAAGGACGCACCGTTATGCCGATGTCTATTCCCAGGAAGGCAAATACCTGGGCCGCCTTAACATGGAGGCCATAGTCACGCCCATAGACGTGGCGCTGGAAGAGCGTTACCGGACGGTCCTGGGGCCCATGCTCCGCGCCCAGCGCTCCATCCTGCCGTACGGTTATGTGTGGCCGGGGAAGGCGGTGACAAAGGAAGTCTATCTGGCCAATCTTTCGGACAAAGCCGTTAAGCTAAGTACCCAGTCGGACGGACTTCAGGTGGAGGGACCTTCAGAGATTCCCCCGCGTGGGGAAGTGACGCTCAAGGTGTCCTGCAACGCTTCCAAGCCTTATAGCATGTATCACGACAAGCTCCGTCTTTTCGTGGACGGGCAGCCGACCGACCGTGCCATAGAGGTATCGGCCATCTGCCTGGGGGATGAATCCCCGGGACAGTCTTCCATTTGGATCACGCCGTCCCTGGGTCGCCTTCATCGGGGACGGGGAAGTGTCCTTCTTGGCAACAGCGGCCGGGAAGACCTGGTGATCCTCTCCGTGGAGGCGCCGGAGGGAGTCCGGCATAACCTTAAGCCCGGGCAGAAGGTCGCCCCGGGCGGGAAGGTGAAAGTGCGGGTATCATCGGCCTTGCAAACATTTGAAATTCATATATTTACCAACGACCCTCTGCGGCCGTACAAAGAATTACGTTTCACATTATGAAAAAAACCATCGTAATCCTGGCCCTTGCCGGAGCGCTGTTTTCCTCCTGCGGGCCCAAGTATGAGTATCCGTTCCAGAACCCCCGGCTGTCCACGGAGAAGCGTGTGGAGAACCTTCTCTCCCTCCTCACCCCGGAGGAGAAGGTGGGCCTCATGATGAACAAGTCGGTTTCCGTAGATCGGCTGGGCATCCCCGCCTACAACTGGTGGAGCGAAGCCTGCCACGGCGTGCGGGCCGACAATTACACCGTTTATCCCCAGCCCATCGGCCTGGCGGCTTCCTTTGACCCGGAGATGATGCGCAACGTCTTCTCCACCGTTTCCGATGAAGCCCGTGCCAACTGGAACCGTTCCGAAAGGGAATGGAACGTGGGGGACGACGCCCGTTACTATCCCGGCAATCCGGAACTTTCCTTCTGGTGCCCCAACATCAACATCTTCCGTGATCCCCGCTGGGGCCGCGGTCAGGAGACCTGCGGTGAAGACCCGTACCTCACCAGCGTAATGGGCCTCCAGACCGTCCTGGGTATGCAGGAATACAATGGCAAGTACTATAAGACCCACGCCTGCGCCAAGCACTATGCCGTGCACAGCGGTCCGGAACCGCTCCGCCACAGCATGGACGTGTCTGTTTCCATGCGGGATCTGTGGGAGACCTACCTGCCGGCCTTCAAGACCCTGGTGGTGGAAGGTGACGTTCGGGAAGTGATGTGCGCCTACCAGCGTTACGAGGGCGAGCCCTGCTGCATGAGCGATCGTTTGCTCATTGACATTCTGCGCAACAAGTGGGGTTACGACGGCATCATCCTCACGGACTGCGACGCCATCAACAACTTCTACACCCGCGGCCAGCACGAAACCCATCCGGATGCCGTGCATGCCTCCGTGGACGCCGTTCATAACGGTACAGACCTGGAATGCGGCCGCAGCTTCCGTTCCCTCAAGGACGGTCTGGAGCAGGGCCTCATCAGCGAGGCCGATCTGGACAACGCCCTCCGTCACGTCCTTCGCGGCCGTTTCGAACTGGGTATGTTTGATCCTGAGGAGAATCAGCCCTGGGCCAAGCTCCAGGAGGATGTGATCAGCTCCGAGGAGCATCACCGCCTGGCCGTTGAGGCCGCCCATGAGTCCATGGTGCTCCTGAAGAACAACGGTGTCCTGCCGCTTTCGGCCGATGTCAAGCGCATCGCCGTGGTGGGCCCCAATGCCGACGATGTGGCCCTTCTGAACGGCAACTACGGCGGCACTCCCATCGACGCCCACAAGCAGTCCATCCTGGCCGGTATCCGTGCCGCCCTGCCCAATGCAGAGGTTATTTACGATAAGGCCTGCGAACTCTCCGACGAATACAACACCATCAACCACACCGCCGAATTCAACGACGGCAAGGGTCTCTTCGTGGAGTTCTACAACAACAAGGAGATGAAGGGTGAAGTTGCAGCTTCCGCTTACTATCCCACGGTGAACTTCAGCACCTTCGGCGGCTACGGCTTTGCCGACGGCGTGAACATCAACGACTTCTCCCTCAAGGCCACCGGCAAGTGGGTGGCTCCTTTCACCGGCATTCTCAAATACTACATTTCCGGCGACAACGGTTACAAGTTCACCGTAAA
>JAIKYL010000168.1 GCA_024683255.1 Bacteroidales bacterium
ACGGGTTTGTCAAAGACATCAACCGCAAGCAGTTGGCTCCTGTCAAGAGAACGCTGCGCCTGGTGGAACTCTTTGCCGTGCTGGCAGTTCTCATCTCCCTGCTGGGCCTGCTGGCCATGAGCACCTACTTTGCCGATGAGAGCACCAAGCAGATAGCGGTGCGCAAGGTATTTGGCGCCGATGTCTCGCACGAAACCTGGCGGAATGTCCGCAGCTATATGATGCTGACCGGCATCGCCTGCGTAATCGGCATTCCCCTGGCCGTCTGGGCGGCGCGCCTCTACCTGGAACGCTTCGCTTACCGTGTAGAGGGCTACGGCTGGGTGTTTGTGGTGGCAGTAATCATTTCGTTGGTGATTGCCTTCGGCACCGTCCTCTGGCAAACCCTCAAGGCCGCCCGCACCAACCCGGCCACGGAACTGAAGAAGGAATAGTTGGTAGTCTCGAAGATAAACCATATATTTGGGATAAGTATAAGAAAACAACTTTCCTGATATGAAAAGGTTTATCCTCCTGATCCTGACGCTAGCCGCCGTCTCGGCCGTTCGCGCGGAGAACATCCGCTTTGCATCGCACCCGTCGCTTTCCCCGGACGGAAAACAGATTTACTTCAGTTATGACGGGGACATCTACTCCGTTCCCGTTGGCGGCGGGCAGGCCACTGCCGTTATCACGATGCCCGGCGTGCAGGATTCGCCGCTTGTGTCGCCCGACGGCAAATGGCTCGCATTCAGTTCCGACATCCAGGGCAATAACGACGTTTACGTGGTGCCCCTTGCCGGCGGACAGGCCGTTCAGCTCACCTTCCACGAGGCTCCGGACGTTCCGGTTTCCTGGTCTCCAAAGTCGGACTGGATCTATTTCGAGTCCACAAGGGAAAGCGCCCGCAAGACCACCTTCAGGGTGGCCGTAGGCGGAGGTACGTCCCAGTTGATGTTCGACGGGTATTTCAACACCATCGTAAACCTGGTGGAAAACCCCAAGACGGGAGAATTCCTTTTCAACGAATCCATGGAGAGCATCAGCTTCCCCACCCGTAAGCGCTATGTGGGCGACCACAACCCCAACATCAAGTGCTGGAATCCCCGCAATAAAACCTATTCCGAGCTGACGGACTACATCGGCAAAGACCAGTGGCCGATGGTGGACAAAGACGGTAGCATTTACTATGTTAGCGACGAGCTCAACAAAGAGTCCAACATCGTCAGATACGTCAAGGGCTCCAAGCCCCAGCAGCTTACGTCTTTCGACAAATCTGTCCAGTATCCTTCAATCGCTTTCGGCGGATCGGCCATCGTCTTCCTCAAGAATTACGAAATCCATGTCCTTGACCCCGCCAGCGGCAGTGTGAAAGTCCCGCAGATTGAGCTCGCTTCCGGCAGCGTGGAGGTCCGACGCTCCTTCACCGGGCAGACTCCCACCGCCGCGGACGTATCCCCCGACGGCAAGAAGTTCGCCCTGGTCATCCGCGGCGGACTCTACATCTCCGACACCAAGTGCAAGTTCCTCCAGAAACTCCCCACCCCTCCGGACGAGCGTGTGTCCGAGGTGCTATGGAGCCAGGACAGTAAGTACGTCTTCTACATCAGAACAAACAAGGGCTGGACCAATCTCTACAGCATAGCTGCCGATGGCAGCGCCGGTGAATCACCCGTCTTCGAGTCTCAGAACATAACCAGGAACATTGTGAAGAATCACAAGGGCGACAAGGTGGCCTTCACCGACGGCAGCCACTCGGTGATGATGTACGACACCAAGACCGGAATTGTGACCAAGGTGGCCGATGCGGAATTCTGGGCCTATCAGTCTTATACACTGGAGTTTTCCTACGATGACAACTGGCTGGCCTTTGATGCCATGCACATGTTTGAACCGGACATTTTCCTCTACAATATCAAGGACGGGACTCTGAAGAATCTCACCAACTCCGCTTCGGTGGAAACGGACCCGGTATTCTCCCCTGACGGAAAATACCTGTACCTGCTTGCCAATCCTACTGCCACTTCCTACCCGAGCGGCGTAAGGGCTTCGCTCTACAAGCTCCCGCTGCAAAAATACAATACGCCCTTCAAGTCCGAGGCTTACGACGGCCTATTCCGGGACAAGAAAGACGAGCCGAAGAAGGACTCCACGGTGACAGTAGATTTCAAGGACATCCATGAAAGGCTTACGCGGGTAGAGCGCGACGGCAGCCAGGGAAGTCCGTACATTTATTCCTCGAAGGGAAAGGATTATCTCCTCTATCGCTCCATGGGCGCCGGCGCTCCCGGTACCTTCGTGCTGGAGATTTCCGATCCCGAGGCCAAACCCAAGCAGATCAAGGACCTCAACGGAGGCACCTTCTTCAGCTGCAAGGACGCATTGTACTGCCTGGGCCAGGGAGCCATCTACAAGGTGGAGCCCGGCCCCGCCACTGCTTCCAAGACCGAAGTCAAGAAAGACGTGGAAGTGCTGCTTGGCAACGAGTTCAGCCAGATGTTCTATGAAGCCTGGGCCTCACTGGAGCAAAACTATTATGACGTAAACTTCCACGGAGCGGATTGGTACGCCGTGCGCGACTATTACGCCTCGCTCCTGCCCTACGTCCGCACCAGGGCCAACCTCAGGACCCTCCTGGCCGACCTGCTGGGTGAACTGAACTCCTCGCACATGGGCTTCTCCTCCAGCGGCGCCGAGGAAAGGACTGAGACCCGGACACGCACCTATGGCACCGGCATCCTCTTCGACAATGCCTCCCCGTACACCGTTGCGGGCATCCTCGCGGACTCCCCTGCCGATAAATTCGAAATCGATGTCAAGAAGGGCGACGAGTTGGTGGCCGTGGACGGCGAAAGGGTCTTCAAGGGAGCCAATCGCGAGAAATACCTCTCCGGCGCTGTGGACAAGGATGAGCTCAAGCTCCGTTTCAGCCGCGGCGGCAAGGAATTCGACGTCAAGGTGCATACTAGCTCTTTCTCCAACATCAAGACACTGGCCTATAAGGCCTGGGAGGAAGAACGTGCGGACATCGTTTCCAAGAAGACCGGCGACAGGGTGGCGTACATCCATATGCGGGCCATGGGCGCAGATGATCTGCAGTCCTTCCTGCTCAAGATGCACACCGAGGCCTTTGACAAGGACGCCTTAATCTTGGATCTCCGCTATAACAACGGTGGTAACGTACATAAGGAAGTGATTGATTTTCTGCGCGGGCAGGCCCATTTCGAGTGGTCTTACCGCGACTTCCCGAAGACCAGCCATCCCAATGTTGCGCCCGGCGGAAAGCCCATCGTAGTCCTTGTCAACGAACACAGCCTATCCGATGCAGAGGTAACCTCCAACGGCATCAAGACCCTGGGCATCGCCAAGCTGGTGGGCACAGAGACCTACCGCTGGATCATCTTCACTTCCGCGGTCCGGCTGCTGGACGGTTCCAGCGTGCGCCTGCCCGCCTGGGGCTGCTATAACGTCATTGACGGCGCCGATCTGGAGAACACCGGCGTCAAGCCCGACATATACGTAAAGAACACCTTCAAGGACCGTCTCGAAGGCAAAGATCCGCAACTGGATGCCGCCATTGCCGAAGTACTCCGGCAACTCTAGGCAACTATTCCCATTCTATGGTTGCCGGGGGTTTGGAGGAGATGTCGTAGACGACGCGGTTAACGCCACGGACTTTGCGGATAATCTCGTTGGAAACGTCCCGCAGGAAATCGTACGGGAAGGGGAACCAGTCGGCCGTCATGGCGTCCGTGGATACCACGGCGCGGAGGGCCACAGGGTTCTCGTAGGTGCGTTCGTCACCCATCACGCCCACGCTCTTCACGGGCAGGAGGATTACGCCTGCCTGCCAGATGGCGTCGTAGAGATTGGTGGCCATTACGCGCGGATCTGAGGCCGACGGGAAACCCATGCCGGTGCAGTCGTAGGCGCGGAGGCCGCGGATGTAAATGTCATCGGCCTCCCGGAGTACGTGGAGCTTTTCTTCCGTTACGTCTCCTATGATGCGGATGGCCAGGGACGGTCCCGGGAAAGGATGCCGACCAACCAGTTCTTCCTTGATGCCGAGAGCCCTGCCCACGCGGCGGACCTCGTCCTTGAAGAGCATCCTAAGCGGCTCCACAATCTTCAGGTTCATCTTCTCCGGCAGACCGCCCACATTGTGGTGGCTCTTGATTTTGGAGGCGATGCCGGGGATGCCGGCGCTCTCAATCACGTCCGGATAAATGGTCCCCTGGGCCAGCCAGCGGGCATTTTCTATTTGTTTGGCGTATTTATCGAAGGTCTCAATGAACAGCCGGCCGATAATCTTACGCTTGGCCTCGGGTTCCGTGACACCTTTCAGCTGCTCCAGGAAGGCGGCGGAGGCATCGGCCCCAATCACGTTGAGGCCCATGTCCTTGTACGATGCCAGCACATCCTCGAACTCATTCTTGCGGAGGAGGCCGTTGTTAACGAAGATGCAGGTGAGGTTATGGCCGATGGCCTTGTTAAGGAGCACACCCGCAACGGTGGAATCCACGCCGCCGGAGAGGCCCAGGATCACCTTATCATCTCCAATCTGCGTCCGGAGATCCGCTACCGTGGTCTCGATGAACGAAGCGGGGGTCCAGTCTCCCTTGCAGCCACAGATACCCAGCGCAAAGTTGGACAGCATCTGCGTACCTTCCGTGGTATGGTACACTTCCGGATGGAACTGCACGGCGAAGGTGGGTTCCCCGGCAAACTGGAAGGCCGCATTTTCCACATCGGCCGTGGAGGCAATCACCTCTGCACCTTCCGGCAAGGCCGATATGGTATCCCCGTGGGACATCCATACCTGAGTATGGGCACTTACGCCCTTGAGCAGGGGAGAATCGGCCTTTACCACGTCCAGCATGGCACGGCCGTATTCCCGCGAATTGGAATTCTCCACCTTTCCTCCCCCGGTATGGGCCAAATACTGGGCGCCGTAGCAGATGCCCAATAGCGGCAGCCGGCCCCGGAAGAGGCTCAGGTCCACCTGCGGAGCGTTGGCGTCCCGCACGGAGCAAGGGCTGCCGGAAAGGATGACGCCCTTCACGGACTCGTCCATGGCGGGAACCTTATTGTAGGGATAGATTTCACAGAAGACATTCAGCTCCCGCAGGCGACGGCCGATAAGCTGCGTCACCTGGGACCCGAAGTCCAGAATGAGTATTTTATTCACCGCGAGAGTAGTTAGGAGTTTCCTTGGTAATGGTGATGTCGTGCGGATGGCTTTCTGCCATGCCGCTGGCGGTAACGCGGGTGAACTTGGCCTTCTTGAGGGCTTCCAAGTCCTTGGCGCCGCAGTAGCCCATGCCGGAGCGGAGGCCGCCCACCAGTTGATAGACCGTCTCGGCCAGGGTACCCTTGTACGGAACACGGCCCACGATGCCTTCCGGAACCAGTTTTTTGAGTTCAACCTTGTCGTCCTGGAAATAGCGGTCCTTGGAACCGGCCGCCATGGCGTCAATGGAGCCCATGCCTCTGTAGGCCTTGAACTTTCGGCCGCTGTAGATGATGGTTTCTCCCGGAGACTCCTCCGTGCCGGCGAACATGGAGCCGCACATGACGCAGTCTCCGCCGGCCGCCAGGGCCTTTACAACGTCGCCGGAATAGCGCAGGCCGCCATCGGCAATGAGCGTTGCGCCGCTGCCCTTGATGGCCTGGTAGGCGTTATAGATGGCGCTGAGCTGGGGCACACCCACGCCCGCCACAATGCGGGTGGTGCAGATGGAACCCGGGCCGATACCCACCTTCACGCCATCGGCCCCGGCCTTCACCAGGTCCCTGGCGCCTTCCTCGGTGGCCACGTTGCCCACCACCACATCCAGTTCCGGGAAAGCGGCTTTCACGCGTTTGAGGAGGTCAATTACGCCCTTACTGTGTCCGTGGGCGGAATCCAGCACCACGGCGTCCACGCCTTCGGTATACAGAGCTGCCACGCGGTCCAGCGCGTCCGGAGTGATGCCGATGCCGGCCGCCACGCGCAGGCGTCCTTTGGCGTCCTTGCAGGCGTCCGGATGGAGACGCTCCTTGATGAGGTCCTTATAGGTGATGAGGCCCACGATGCATCCGTTGGCATCCACCACGGGCAGTTTCTCCACCTTGTTCTCCTGCAGGACCTTCTTCACGTATTCGCGGTCCGTGCGGGTGCTGGGAATGGTGACCAGGTTCCTGGATGTCATCACATCCCTTACCGGAGCGCCCATGTTGGTGAGGAAACGCACGTCCCGGTTGGTCACGATGCCCACCAGGTGATTGTGGTTGTCCACCACCGGGATGCCGCCGATGTGGTTCTCGTGCATGAGATCCAGCGCATCCCCCACGGTCTGATCCTGGTTGATGGTAACAGGGTCGCTGATCATGCCGTTTTCCGAACGTTTTACCTTCCGGACCTCGGCCGCCTGCTCCATGATACCCATATTTTTATGAATTACGCCGATGCCTCCTTCCCTTGCCAGGGCGATGGCCATCGGCGCTTCTGTCACGGTGTCCATGGCGGCGGACACAATGGGGATGTTAAGATGGATGTTCCGGGAAAACCGCGTTTGCAGACTTACCTCCCGCGGAAGGACTTCCGAATACCCCGGAATAAGGAGGACGTCGTCAAATGTGAGACCCTCCAGTGCAATTCTTTCATCAATAAAGGACATATTGGCAGATTTTGCGCACAAAGATAATGCTTTTTGCGCTAATCGGCAATAGATTGTATGGCTTTCGGGCCGATATTATTATAAGTCCATCTAATACTTCAAACCGGAGAAAAAACGACTGATGGAAAATGTCCATTGAATGGATATTATATGAAACGTCTTCTCTCCGGATTCATTATCCATTAACGGCACGAACTGTACAAGACCAATATCTTCTATCTCATAAGAATAGTTTCCCCAAGACACCTCGTAACCCCCTTCCGAGCATGAAAGATTCTGCAAACCTTTTATCAGGCGTGAAATGAAAAATGCGACCCTGGAGACATCGGCATCAATATTCATATCAATTACTCTTTCGACCTCCAAAACAAAGGATGCCGATAACAGAAGTGGAACACCCGTGTTGACAATGCCAAGAGTCATGGAGCATCAAAGATACTTTGAGAGTTTGTCCACAAATTCATCAAAGGTTATGCAACCTTGCTGGCGCAAAGTTTCTTTCATGTTGTTCATTGGCTGGAACTCCACCTCGCTCAATTTCATTTTCCGACCGTAAGAGGCAGCCGGTTCTTCCAGATTATGCTTATTATTGTCCATAGACTTGACCTTTTCGCAAAGATATACAAAAAAACGGCCCATAAGGCCGTTCTTCCAAGAATTATTTTTACACTACCCGCGTAAATGTCCAAATACTACTCTGTGGTCTGAATTAATGACTTCACCGGGGCGATGCCTTCCAGGAGTTCGCGGCCACCAAGGCCTTCGATTTCCACCAGGAAGACAAAGTCCGTAACTTTGATGCCGTACTCCTTGCCGTTTACCGTCACTTTGTGGGATTCCAGACCGCGGGCGATGCCCTGGGCCGTACCGCCGGTGGCCAGGATGTCGTCAAAGTAGGTTACCTCAAAGACATCTCCGTCGGGTTTTCCGGCCGCCACATCTGAAAGGCGGAAGAAAATCTGGTCCTTCCCGTATTCCTTGGTAATATCCAGGCCCACCAGGTCTCCTTCGTTGAAGGGCAGTTTGCCTTTCTTCCGGAAGGGAATGATGTTCTCCACGGCCGGGCACATGGCCAGCATGGGGGCGGCGAAGAGGAAGCCGCGGGCCTCCGGAGCCACAATGTTGGGGCTCTGGCACAGGTCTCCCAAATCTTTGATGAGGGCGGTAAAGACTTCCTTGTTCTGGATAAGGGGCATGATGTCCACGAAATTAACCCCCTCTATGGGGAATCCGGGATAAAACTTGAGGTACTGCTTGTAATCCATATTATTCTACCGTATTCATGTCTATAAGGTTGTTCAGGAGGGCGTACACCGTGAGGCCGGCCACGGACTTGATGCCGGTCTTCCGGGTAATGTTCTTCCTGTGGGAAATGACCGTATGGATAGAAAGGTTATACTGGTCTGCAATTTCCTTGTTGAGCATGCCTTGGGCAACACTCACCAGGATTTCCTTTTCCCGTTCCGTAAGGTTGTCCCCCTCGAAGCCGGCGCCGGGCAGGAGGATCTCATCCTCTATGAAGGTGTGTTTGGCAAAGTCCTCTTCCAGGTTGTAAATGTAGAACAGAACCTTGTACGCCTCCTGCTGGTCGCAGTGGGAAGGGATGTATTTCATGACCAGGCTCTTGAGGTCCTGGAGCTTCTCCCGGGCGTCTGAATGATGGTCTTCGGCCGATGGGGCATCGGCCTTCCGGTGGTTGAGGGCCGCCTTCACGAAGGGGAAGACCTCCTTTTCCTCAAAGTCAAAATGCTTCCGGAGGCCGTCCCGGTATTCCACAAAGAACTTTTTGAGTATCTGCAGGTTCCGGGTATCTCCCGGGCCGATCATCCGCTCCAGCGACGCAGCCATGGCAGGCAGCATCACCTCCATGTAATACGAGTGGGACCGGCGCAGGTATGCCACAATGCCGGGAAGATCCACCTTCTCCAGCGTCTCCCGCGTGGGCTTGAATCCCGGAAAAACATACACGGAACAGATGAGCAGGAACGTATCCGGATTAACACCGTTATCCAGGCAAACTTCCGCCACGGTTTTGTCTCCAAAGCCGAAAGGAATGCCCATACGGGACAGTACGCCCAGCAGGCTGAAGTCAATATCCATGAGCTCCGCCATCTTCATGGACGGACTCAAAAGGTATCTTTCCTGATTTTGCGTCATACCTTACAAAGATACGAAAAATCGCTTAGAATCTGTACACCAGGCCGGTGCCGAATTCTCCCACGCCGAACTCCAGGACGGCGGGGTGGCGATTGTTGTATTCTTCGGCCACCCACTCCAGGCGTTTCCAGCCGATGGTCTTGAAAATGAGGCCCATGGTAAAGACGGACGCGCCCACTCCGGCGATGGAGAAACCCCGGTAGAACCAGGACAGGGAGTCCTTGGCGCCGGTGAAAGCATCCCAGAGGTTTTGGGTTCCTCCCCAGATCTTGATATAATCGGCCATGAAGATGCCCAGGGAGACACCGGAAACCGCCACGCCGGCACCGGCGACGATGATACCGCCGGTAATGAGCCGCTTACCGGTCTTGTACTGTTTTACGGCGCCCACATAGGTCTGGTTGTAAATGTCGTCCCCCACCAGGCGCTGCACCATATAGTCCGGCATTACCTCGCCGTTGTCGTCCAGGAGGCGGCCTTTCTTCTGTTCAATCTGTGACGGAACATACTGGGCCAGGGCCGCAAAGGCCGGAATGAGCATGAGCATTACAGCTAGCAAAATCTTTTTCATGGCATTATTTTTTTGAATACTCGCAGCCGCAGTACAGCTGGTTGTAAAAGTTTTGTTCTTTCAAAATCTGGTTCCGGCGCTCCTGCAGGCCGCCTTTCCGCCAGTTCTGGTCCCACCAGGTCACGCCTTCCACCTGGCTGCAGGCCCACCGTCCCGCCTCGTTCACCTGCTCCAGGCTTTTCCAGCGGGAGCTGGCCAGGGTGGTGGTGAGCACCGGGAAGCCGTTGGCGGCGGCATACTGCGCCGCCCGAAGCAGGCGGTACTTGAAGCACTGGAGGCATCGGCCTCCACGTTCCGGCTCGTTTTCCAGACCTTTGGCGCACTGGCCCCAATCGGCATGGTCGTAAGTATCCTCTACCATTTCCACGCCCCACTCCCGGGCGTAGCGGATGCATTCGTTAAGCCGATGATCATACTCCTCGCGCGGAAAGATATTGGAATTGGAATAGAAGATTACCGGCCGATACCCCCGCTCCACCAGGCACTCCACGATGGCGCCGGAGCACGGAGCACAGCAGGCGTGCAGGAGAATCCTGTCCGCCCCGCCGGGCACTTCTATCTTTACGCTTGTCTTCACAAACGCAAATATAGGTAATTTTTCCCTATCCCCATAAATGGTGATTGCAACTATGGAGCGGCTGCCGTATCTTTGCGCCCAGCGCAAAATTCTAGAACATGATACTTGCAGATCTGGCAACCGGAGAGAAAGCGGTGATTGTGAGGGTGAACGGACACGGAAGTTTCCGTAAACGCCTCATTGAGATGGGTTTTATCCAGGGAAAAGAGGTTAGCGTGGTGTTGAATGCACCGCTAAAGGATCCCATTGAATATGAAATAATAGGTTATAAGGTGAGCCTGCGGCGGGAAGAAGCCCGCCAGATTGAGGTGGTGGGTATGGAGGAGGCCCGCGAGGCCCTTTCCACCGACGAGCACCTGCAGGGACTTCCGGAGGATCTGGAAGAGCGCGAACGCCTGGACCGGGCCATGGCCCATGTGGCCGAGGAGCGGCATCACAACATCCGGGTGGCTCTGGTGGGCAACCCCAATTGCGGAAAGACTTCCCTTTTCAACATAGCTTCCGGCAGCCACGAGCATGTGGGCAATTACTCCGGCGTTACCGTGGACGCCAAGGAGGGCCATTTCAAGTTCAAGGGTTACGACATCACCTTGGTGGACCTCCCAGGTACCTATTCTTTATCGGCCTATTCCCCGGAAGAGCTGTACGTGCGGAAAAACCTGCTGGAAACCCTTCCGGACGTGGTTTTGAACGTGGTGGATGCTTCCAATATCGAGCGGAACCTCTACCTTACCAGCCAGCTCATTGACATGAACCTCCGTACGGTGATGGCCCTCAATATGTACGACGAGCTGCAGCACAAAGGAGACAAGCTGGATACAAAGCAGCTGGGTTACCTCCTGGGTATGCCCGTCTGCCCCACGGTGAGCCGCGACGGTCAGGGCATTCCGGAGCTCTTTGACACGGTAATCAAGGTCTATGAGCATACGGATTCCAAGCTGGCCCGTCACATCCACATCAACCATGGGGCCGAGCTGGAAAAGAGCATCGTACGCCTAAGGGATCTCTTTTTCTCCAACGAAGACCTCCGTTCCCGTTTCTCCACGCGATACCTGGCCATCAAGACGCTGGAGGCCGATAAGGACGTGGAAGGCCTGGTGGACAAACTCCCCAATGCCGCCCAAATCCGCGAGGCCCGGCAAGAGGAAAGCCAGCGCATAGAGCGGCTGCTGGGGACATCGGCCGAAAGCGCCATCGTGGATGCCAAATACGCCTTTATCCAGGGCGCCCTGGCCGAAACTTATGAAAGATATCAGGCCGAAAGGCCCCGCCGTACCATTACGGACAAGATAGACGCCATTGTCACCAACCAGTGGCTCGCATTCCCCATCTTTATATTGTTGTTGTGGTTTATTTTCTGGGCCACCTTTACCGTGGGCCAGTATCCGATGGACTGGATTGATGCGCTGGTAAGCTGGTTGGGTGACAAGGTGGGCGGCTGGATGCAGGACGGCTGGGTGAAAGACCTGGTGGTGGACGGCGTGATTGCCGGTGTGGGCAGCGTACTGGTGTTCCTGCCCAACATCATGATCCTGTACTTCTTCATCTCCATCATGGAAGACAGCGGCTACATGGCACGGGCGGCGTTCATCGTGGATAAGCTTATGCACAAGATCGGCCTGCACGGAAAGAGCTTCATTCCCATGGTCATGGGTTTTGGCTGCAACGTGCCGGCCATTATGGCAACGCGAAGCATCGAAAGCCGGAAAAGCCGATTGGTGACCATAGCCATCATTCCGTTCATGTCCTGCGCAGGCCGATTACCCATCTTCGTACTCTTTGCCGGGGCCTTCTTCCCGGGGAGTCCGGCCACGGCCCTGCTGGGTATTTACCTCCTGGGCGTGGTACTGGCCATCCTGAGCGCCCTTGTCCTGAGCAAATTTGTCAAGGACGACGACCTGCCGTTTGTGATGGAACTGCCGCCGTACCGCGTTCCCACAGGGAAGGCCATCTGGCGCCATACCTGGGAAAAGGGCAAGCAGTATCTGGAGAAAATGGCCACCACCATCCTCATCTTCTCCGTTGCCATCTGGTTCCTGGGGTACTTCCCCCGTCACGAGGGAGCCACCCAGAGCTATCAGCAGGAGCATTCCTATATCGGCATGGTTGGTAAGGCTGTGGAACCGGCCCTGGAACCGCTGGGCTTCAACTGGAAGATGGATGTGGGCCTGCTGGCCGGCGTGGGCGCGAAGGAACTGGTTATCAGTACCATGGGCGTAACCTATGCCCAAGACGGCGAAGCCTATGAGGGCATGGGAAGCGAGGACGATACCCAGCTCCAGGCAGCCCTGAAGGCCACCGTTCCCACGGCTGCAGCCCTGGCTTTCATGGTGTTTGTGCTGTTGTATTTCCCCTGTATTGCCACCTTCGTTGCCATTAAAAACGAAACGGGAAAATGGCGCTGGGCCATCCTCCTGTGCCTGTATACCATCCTGGTGGCCTGGCTCTTCGGTTTTGCCGCCTATCGGCTGGGCCTGCTTATCTGGCCGATCTAAGTCACGTTTAAAGCCTAAAATAAGACCAAGACTGCTCCGAAGAACAATCTTGGTCATGTTTTGCTGTATTTTCTGTACTGAGACAGACTACAGGTTGGGATTCTCCTTGCCCCAGTCCTTCACGGCGGGAACGATACCCAGCTCCACAATTTCGTCGCGCATCTTTACCAGGTGCTCGTAAGAAGCCTGGAGGGCAGCCATTTCTTCCGGAGTTCCTACCGGATTGGTGAAGTGGCAGCCGGTGGCATCGATAACGGTGGGCATGGCCATCATTACGTGCTGGAACTTCTCGTTGTTCACATAGGTGCCGGCGGGCCAGGTGAACTTCTCGCCGCCCATGGCAGCCTCGATCATCTTCACGGCCTGGTATGCCGGGCTCTGGAAAGAGCTGCGGCCACGGAGCTTGATGATGTTGGAACCACCCTGGATGGTGTTGTGCTTGATCTCTGCGAAGCGCTCTGCGGACAGGCCCATTTCGGCAAGGGGCTTGCCGTCCACTTTCACCTGGGAGGCGAACACTGCCATGGCTTCACCGTGACCACCATAGGTGTGGGCGCCGGTGACCTTGCACTGCTGTACGCCGAACTCCTGGGCCAGGGCTTCCTGCAGACGGGTGCTGTCCAGAGCGGCCAGGGAGGTGAGCTTCTCCGGCTTCAGGCCGGAACGGATGAGGGCGGTGAGAGCGGTTACATCGGCCGGGTTGAAAATAACCACCACGAACTTAACGTCCGGGCAGTACTTCTCAATATTCTCGCCGAATTCGGCGGCAATCTGGCAGTTGCCCTTGAGGAGGTCTTCCCGGGTCATGCCTTCCTTGCGGGGTGCTCCACCGGAGGAAATGATGTACTTGGCATCCTTGAAGGCCTCGGCCGGATCAATGGTGGCGGTGAGGTTCACATCCGGGAATGCGCAGTGGTCCATCTCGGCCAGAACGCCCTTGAGGCCCGGCTCGAAGATATCGTACAGGCAGATGTTGGGGGTGAGACCCAGCATGCAGGCGGTCTGAACCATGTTGGAACCGATCATTCCGGCGGCGCCCACAATAAGGAGCTTTTCATCAGTAAGGAATTTCATAACTATTTGTGTTAATATTTAACGTTTTTCCGTTTGGGTCCACAAAGATAGCAATTTCCGCGCAAAGATTTGCTTGTTATTTTGAAAAATGAATTATCTTTGCATCGTAATTTGTAACGAATAAAATGGAGCCTCCCAGTCAGGTCAAGTCTAATCAATTAGCGGGCGTCGGTTCAGACGACCCTCTGTCGCGATTATGCTTTTAAAATAACTAGGAATCCGGAACCGCAAGGTCTCCGGAGGGTTTTCATTGTCGTTCAGAAACCTTAGGAATGGGACTTTATTTAAAGAAGAAACTGGAAAACGAAGCCACAATTGGCGTGTGGCAAATCACGGAGACGGAACAGGAGCTCATCGAACTCAGTTCCACCCCCACGGACGAGATGGAGGAAATCTCGTTCCTCCGCAGCGAAAGCATGCGGAAACAGCGGTTGGCCGTCCGGGCTCTGCTTAACGCC
Organism: Bacteroidales bacterium; assembly: GCA_024683255.1. The sequence goes on from JAIKYL010000168.1 coordinate 13,971, forward strand.
CTCTTTGAAGAGAAGGTGTACCTGAGCCATCACGACAACGGCAAGCCGTACCTGGAGAACAATCCCGTAAACATCTCCATTACCCATACGGAAAAATACGTGGCCGTCATCCTCCACGAGGAGAACGACTGCGGCATAGACGTGGAATCCCTGGACCGGGATTTCTCGGCCGTGGAAAAGAAAGCGCTTTCGGAAGATGAGATTGATGACCTGGAGGAAGAGAAGCGCAATGAGCAGCTGGCCATCTA
>JAIKYL010000169.1 GCA_024683255.1 Bacteroidales bacterium
GACAAGTGGTAGCCTAGAAGGTTACCCGCCAGCTGAAATTGGGAAGGACTGGGAGGAGTGCCATCTCCTTCCAGCCTTTCGTTTCTGCGTCGTAATACAGCATAAAGGGATTGAAGTGGTTGGTGGCGTTGCAAACGCCCAGGTTCACTTCGTGCTGGAGCCGGCCCGTCCGGAAGCCAAAGCGGTAGCCCACGTCCAGCCGGAAGAGGTCCGGCATATGGAAATCGTTCACGCCGGAGAAGTATTCGGCCGTCCACTCCTGGTCCAGGATATGCATCGTGGCCTTCTTGGAGGCCGAGTTCTCCCAGTGCCCGCTCTGGTAGGTGAGCGCCACCTGGATGCCTTTCCAGGAGGCCGATGCGTTAAGGACATGCCGCCTGTCAAACTTGGCGTTGAACGGCGCCCCTTCCAGCACGGTGGCAAAGCCTTCCCGCCAGGTCCTGGACAGGGTATAGGAAACCTGCACCTGCCAGTCCGGAGTCAGGAACTCGTAGAGGAACTCTCCGCCGTAGGAGAAGCCCAGGCCCGTATCCACGTGCTCTTCCCAGGCCGCCAGCGCCCCGTTGAACAGACTGGGCGCATACTGGAAGAAGACCAGGCCGTCCATCCGCTTGTGGAAATAGCCCAGCTGCAGGGAATGGGCGCCAAAGACCAGGTCCACCCCCAGGCCCGCCTGCCACATAGTCTCCGGCTTCACATTGCTCACGGAAGGCACCAGCATATCCACGGACCAGCCCACCGGCAGGCCCTCCAGCGTATGGTAGTACTGCGAGGTACGGTCCAGGGTGGCTTCCAGGCTCAAAAACGGCAACAGGGTCCACTTGGCCGATAAAGCCGCATCCGGCACGAAGAAAGTATTATCGGCCATAAAACGGGTGAACAGGTTACCCCGCACCGCCGCCATCAGGGACAGCTTTTCCGGAATCTCGTAATTTCCCTGCAGCCAAAGCGTTGACAGGAAGGCGTTGGACCAGTTGGAGGCCACCCCCACCTGCCCCGGATTGAACAGGGCATCCCGCAGGTTCAGCCCATAAGAGAGCCGGAAGCGCTCCCCAAAGGGACGGTCCTGGGAGGCCGACAGGGAAAACTCTGTCATTTGGGAGCTGAGTGACAGCTCCTGCTCCCGGCCGGAATAAACCTTCCGGGTGCTCTGGGCCGATGCAAAACGGTTGGCATAGGCCCGCACCTCCGTCTTCACGTCCCCGTCACTGCGGTTATACCGCACCTGGCCCAGGACGTTGTTCCACCCCAGCATATCTTCGGAGCCGCTCTTGGGCGTAAAGGTGTACCGGTCCACGCTCCCCAGGATAAAGGCATCCAGCCGGCTGCCGGCATTCAGATCCCATTGCACCTTCCCGTACAAGTCCCCCACCAGGGCGCCGAACTGCTCAAAATTCAGCAGATCCGGCAGCGCCTTCCGGAAGGCTTTGTATTCCAGCGCCAGTGGCGAAATGCGGCCGGAAGCCAGGTACGAGAACCGGCCTTTCCGCCCTTCCGTCCGGGCCGATGCCAGGAAGTTGTTCAGGGCCACGCTGGTCTTGTATCCATCGGCCCCGGGCGTCCGGGTCCCGATGCGAAGGTGCGAAGATGTGAAGTTTCCCTGTCCGCCCTCGAAGCCGCCTTTGGAGAGTTCCACCCCCTCGATGGCCTCCTGCGGCAGCACCGTAGTGAGGCCCAGCAGATGGGAATAGCCATAGACCGGCACCCCGTCCAGCGTGATGAGGTTGTTTCCCATATTGCCGCCGCGCACGTACAGGGCCGATGAACCGTCGGCCCCCGTGGCCACGCCCGGCAGCCGCTGCACCCAGCGGAGCGGGTCTCCTTCGCCCAGCGGGGAAACCACGCTGCGGACGGCCGGCAGGTCTCCCTGCAGTTTTCCAATCCCTTCCGCCATCCGCCGATGGCCCGTCTTGATGGCAGGCGCCAGGGTATCCCGCCAGGCCGATTCTATGTGCGAGGGCCGCAGGGTGTCGAAGATGGGAACGTAACGTTCCGCACCCGTATTGGCTTCCGTCCGCCGGCGCAGGATCACCGACCGGCCCCGGATGGTAAAGTCAATCTCACTGCCCTCGAACAGCGTCCGCAGGCTGTGGGAAAGGGAAGTCTGGCTGTCCACCCGGGGACTGCTCCCGTTCAGCGGCAGGGATGAGTCATAGATGAAGGAAACTCCGAAGCGCTCCTTCAGCGCCTGCATCTGGGCCAGATAAGTGGAATGTGGCTGCGCCTGCAGGTTCACGGCCAAAACGAAGCTAAACAATATGGAGAGAAGCTTATTCATGGACTTTCACATTCAGGGCCGATTCTATCAGGGAAATAATGCGGGGAAGCCCGTCCGAGAGGGCGAATTCGCCCGTGAGGGAGGGCTCATCGGCCGATTCAAAACCAAGCTCCCTGCCGAAAAGGAAGGACAGCTCTTCCAGCACCGTCCCCAGCGGCACGGCATTGTATTGCAGGCGGCCCGTGGCCCAGGCGGCCGGGTTGGGCGTTTCCGGAGCCGATAAGACCGGACGACCGTCTTGCAGGACGGCATAGGCGCCCCGGGAGAGTTCCAGGCCTTCTTCATCGGCCGCAAATAAGACCCGTCCTTCGTTTACATATACCGTGTTCCGGGATGCGTCAAACTGGAATTGCGTACCCAGCACTTTAACTTTTGCCGCACCGGAATGCACCTCAAAGGGGTTTGCCTCGTTATGTACCACTTCAAAATAACCGGTTCCATTAAGCCTGACTGTACGCTCTTTCGCGAACCGGCGCGGCTGGAAAGTCAGCACGGCGCCTTCCTGCAGCCTCACCACGGACTGGTCCGGCAACACAAAGGCCCGGGCCGATACTTCCTCCCAGCGGTTCAGGCGCCACTGGTACAAGGACACCCCGGCGGCAATGAGCAGTGCCACGACCGCCGCAGCCGCCATCCAGCGCAGCACTTTTAAGCGAATGCCTTCCCTTTGTGCACCTATCCTCTCCCGGAACCTTACCAGGCCCCTTTTCGGGTCAAAAACTCCCTCCTTGTAATGGTGGAGGACAAAAGCAGTTTTATTGTTTTCCATCTTTTCTAGTCTATTCTCAATCATTGTATACCACCACCAGCTGGTCCCCCGTAGTGAGGTCAATGTTTTTAACGCATCATTTCTTTTATGTTTTAGTAGTTATGCTTTCGGGAAAACAGGTATTAAGAACCATACAATTCCCATAATGTATAATTCATATCTATGGGCACTTTCTGAGAAGATACAGACCCGAAGATACCAACTCCACCCTTTATGTTGGAAAAAGTATTCTCTCGCAAATACAGGGATGTTAAATCCTCTGACTTTAAGTGAGAGCTCAAAGCATCATTCAAGTACGCATTGAAGTTATCCGAAATAGCACTAAATAAAAGATAATTGTCTGATTCTTTAAATGGAATATACCTCTGCCCGCCAAATAAACCAAAACCACTCAGAGGCTCCCGGAAATCACCCGAGACCGTGAAATACTCCTGTGAGAGAGCTTTCTTCTTCTCTATCTTTAAAAAACGATTATGGCAATAAAAGCCGTCCACCCGAGGATTGAGGACCCTGAGGGCATGCTCTTCTTCCATTCTTAACCATCTTTTTGACTCATAGATGCGTCCGTCCAGATTGCAATTATCAACACCCGGGCTATCCGTACAAAGACTTTCTGCCAGACGATGTTTTCTCGCTGTTTCAT